>JAJBTR010000235.1 GCA_020860745.1 Lachnospiraceae bacterium
TTTCTGTTCTTATGTCTATAATATTTTTTAACCAGATTTCAGATTAACCTTTATATTTACTGATATATTTTTTAAACTTTCTCCAGATCTTTCTTCCGGGGACACTCCGGCGTTCCTCCGGCATTGTATCCCAATGCAATTACCACCACGACCTGCTGACTTCCGGAATCTCAAATTTTTCCCTGGTCACACCCTGTCAATCGCCATGAGATCCGCAAACCGGATCGCCTTTAACAGAGCACCTTTTTCATCTCCAACCTCCACCCGAAGCACCCGGCTGACGGGATCCATCCCGCGTACGATTCCCGACAATTCAAGATAATATCCCATATCCTCCTCACCGTGATCCGGCTCGAAATACGTGAGAGTGATATCCATCCCCTTTTGTATCCGCGAAAGCCTGTCAGAAAGAAGCTCCGTTTCTTCCTCAGATAGTTCCACCCGCGGGGTGCGAAGCAGCTTTCCGGTTTCTTCCTGAAGACGTTCCCCATGCCCTCTCAGCGCCGCAAACGGCGCAAAGATCTTTGCACGGTCTTCCAGGGACATCCGCGGATGCCGGATAAAAAAATCCGGATCGCTGTCCCACGATTTATCAATAATATCACCATATTTTTCTTCTACTAACATACTATTACTTTCCTGAACATTACGATTTATGCCTGTGAAGCGGGAAGTCCACTCACATAAGCAAAAACCCTTTTTCACGGGGAAATCATCTGTAAACACCTAAATTGTATATAGTTCTGCAACTTAATGAAGCACAACAAACAAGATATAAAAAAATCACTTCTGGCATTCTTTCCCCTGATAAGTCTCCACAAACCAGCGCCCGACGCGGCTGCGGCTCAGATGCGGATCCGTGCGCTCGAAATACAGATGCGTCTCTCTCCCATTGATGATCACCGTATAGCAATCGCCGGATAAATGCAGTCCGACAGTATCCGCAGGGCGAAAATCCTTCACCTGCTCAATTCGGAATGTCCGCCCGTCCTGCCATGTGACAGACCGGGGCTGTACGTAGCCGGTCGGATCAAAATCGGAGTTTACTGCGACATATACTCTTTCCAGATGCGGATGTAATCTCTGCGCTTTGGGATGCATACGGTCCTGGCGCCTCCTTTCTTATCAGGTATCCCCATTATAAACGAACATCTGTTCGATTGCAATAGCCTGACAAAAATTTCCAGGAGGCATATTTTACGAAATAATTGCCTGTGCGCAAAATCCCAGCGAACAGACTTGTCGCAATGCGTCATTTTGCTCTTATTCTATCTCATCCCCGGCACGGTGTCCGCCGATACTTCTGTTGCGCTGGCGGCCGGTTGCGCCTTCCTCAAAATTCGTTCCTTTCAACACAGCATTTTTCCCATAGCGCTTCTTAATGGATACGATGGCCTCCTGCAGCTTCTTTTCCTTCTCCTGCTTCCGGACATCCGTAAAAAGATCCAGCTGAGTAATCCCCTCATCCTCTGTCACATGGCCGGCCGCAATCGTGATCCGGCGGATCGTAAACCGCCGGTCGGCAATCCGCTCAAAGATTCCTGCCGCGGCGGGAATAATCTGCGACCCGAGATTTGTGGGAGCCAGACGGGCGCTCCCATGAGCCGGTCTGGGGACAAACCGGCCGTAATGATCGGACTTTGTGGCGCCTGTGCAGACCCCTTTATCCACATTCTCCCTGTCATATCCGATATCCAGAGTGATGGAGTCTGTGACCAGTCTTTTGTTTACCAGCTGCATGACAATATTGTCCGCCATCTCCCGTACGATAATCCCGGCTTTCTCATACGTATACGGCTCCGGCAGCACCTGCCCTTCGGAGATGCTGTTGCTCTCCGACTTATAATTTTTAATCTGTTCCATCTGAACCGGCTCCATTCCCCAGGCATGGTCGAGAAGAATCTCTGCATCAATACCAAAGGTCTTATAAAACCATTCCGGGTTATCCAGCGACTCCCGCGCCACATCCCCCATCGTATGCAGGCAGTGCTGCTCCAGCTTCCGGGCTGTGGCGGAGCCTACGCGCCAGAAGTCGGTGAGCGGTCTGTGCTCCCACAATTTTGTCCGGTAAGAACGCTCATCCAACTCCGCAATCCGCACGCCATCCCTGTCAGACGGAACATGCTTGGCCACGATATCCATGGCAATCTTTGCCAGGTACAGATTCGTCCCGATCCCGCCGGTGGCCGTAATCCCTGTGGCGTAAAGCACCTCCCGGATCATGCTCATGCAAAACTCATGCGCGGTCATATGATAGGTGTTCAGATAAGCTGTGGCATCAATAAACACTTCGTCGATACTGTACGCAAAAATATCTTCCGGCGCGACATACTGCAGATAAATCGAATAAATCTGCGCCGAAGTCTCCACATACCGCGCCATCCTCGGCGGCGCGACGAGATAAGAAAGTTCCAGAAACGGATCCTGTTCCAGCGCCGCGGCGTCAAAGGAAGCAGAGGTAAATACCGCCTGCGGGTTCTTCGTCATACGGCGAAGCCTGTTTAAACGCTCGGCATTGACCTCATTTACCCTTTGCACCACTTCGAACAGGCGGGGGCGTCCGGGAATGCCATACGCTTTCAGCGAGGGAGAGACAGCAAGACAGATCGTCTTCTCTGTCCGGGACTCATCCGCCACAACCAGGTTGGTCTTCAGCGGGTCGAGATGACGGTCCACGCACTCACAGCTGGCAAAATATGATTTTAAATCAATTGCAAAATAATAACGATCCATCTGATCTGCCTCCTTCCCAACCGGCGTTGACCGGTCTTATTTTTCTCAATGATGCTTATGATATTTCTCCGCGCATTTATTATGTGCGAACAAGTGTTCGTTTGCAATAGTAAAATAAACCATTTCAGAAAATAGTTTCAAAGTGCCGGAAATCCGATATTCTGTATATGCAACCAAATTATACTGTTGCCGAATAAAAACGGATAAAGACTGCCATACAGCCTGGCCGTGACCAGTTCGCGCTATATGGCAGTCTCTTCACTCGTATTCTGCTGCTTCGTCTGATTAACGAATGCTTATTTCACCTTACCTCCGGAAATCCGGTAAGTCTTCCCTTTGTATTTATATGTGCCATTGTAACTGAAGTTGACTTTGCCGTTCTTTATAACCCAGGAACCCTTCGCATTGGACGCAATCCCGTTGAAGCTAAAGTCCACTTTGCCATTCTTGATATACCACCAGCCATTGGAGTTTGCATAGTTGGCAACCCCTGTGTAACCGAACTGCACCTTGCCGCCGACCACATACCACCAGCCGTTCTTATTCTTCGCCACCGTGTTCGCGGTAAAGTCTACCTTACCATTTTTAATATACCACCAGCCATTGGAGTTTGCATAGTTGGCAACCCCTGTGTAACCGAACTGCACCTTGCCGCCGACCACATACCACCAGCCGTTTTTATTTTTCGCAACTGTATTTGCCGAGAAGTCAACCACGCCATTTTTGATGTACCACCAGCCGTTCGCGTTGGCATAATCCGCAACCCCGGTGTAACCCGTCTGAACCTTGCTGCCAATCACATAATACCAGGTTCCTTTTGTCCCGATGGTGCCTTCCTTATCCTGAATGACGCCGTTTGTTTTAAAGGTTACATCGCCTCCTTCAATGTACCACTTGCCGTTGCTGTTGGACCGGAAACCGGTATAATCTTCCTGGATCACGCCATTGATATAATAATGCCAGCTGCCGTCTGCCGCCTGGCATACGCCTGTAGAAATCACTTCTGTCTTTGTCTCTCCGCACACGGTACAGGTATATGTCTTTATGCCGGTTTCGGTGCTGGTCGCTTCCTTAGTGACCTCTCCCTCGTCCCAGGTATGGCCGGTTGCTGCAATCACTTTCTGGGCAGTTATGACAGCACCGCAGACTGAACAGTGAGAACCCTCCGTCAGACCGGTCTCTGTGCAGGTCGCAGCCACCGCTTTATCTGTTACCACTGTGTGGCCTGTCGCGGCAATTTCTTCTGTCTTTGTCTCTCCGCACACAGTACAGGTATATGTCTTTACACCGGCTTCCGTACAGGTCGCGGCCGTAGTGACCACTCCGCTGTCCCAGGTATGTTCGTGAGTTCCCAGTGTCAGCACATCCGCTGTATAAAGACTCAATGTAGCTGTATCATATGCATAAACCACAGAATTATTATTGCATTTAAATGTATACCCATTTGCTGAACTTGCATCCGCATCATTCGCAGAAACCAGGAACAGACCTCCGTTCTCACCTACTGTCCCTGTATCACTGTTCGTAATATCCGCCAGGTAGTTCTCTCCATCCAATGATACGACATTCCACATATGACTACCTTCACCGGTTCCGCCAGTCATTTCGCCGGTCACGATATAACAGCTCACATCGTCAAAATCACTCAGATCACACAGATACTGGAACGCTTTGGAATATCCCTCGCAGACCACTTTGGTATTTTCATCCCCATCAAATACGTAAATGAGGTTCCAGGCATCACCGTAATCGCCGCTGGCAGCTTCCGTGTTGTACGATACCAGATCACAGATTTCATTTTTGTACGCCTTCAGTTTTTCCGCATCTGAATACGAACTATATTTGTCTACAATTTCCTTCGCATTCGCCGCAGCCGTTTTTGCCGCTTCCACCTTGCTCGTGTCAACAGTAGTATTGCTTCCTCCGCTCTGATAATCGCTTGCCACATAGAATGTGATTGTAATGTCGGAAATTGACACTTTCGTGCCATCAGAAGAGATAGAATAAGAAGTCGCTATACCTTTCGTTTTATTAAACCAATACAACTCATAAGGACAGTCATTCAACAGGCAGGACAGCATCTCATCCAACCCCAGATCTTCCTGAAATTTCTCCGAAAATTACCTCTTTAGCTGTCTCATCTATGGGTGAGATTCCTAACTCATCATAAGTCCAGGTAAGACCAGTCATGTCAGTCGTGTCGATACTAAACACGGTAGACGTTACCGTCCCGGCCGCCACCTTAGCTACATCCGTTTTCAACTGGTTATAAAGAATAAGGGCATCTCCTTCAAAATAATCGTCCCCCCAGTTCGCCATCAACGCGACGCTGGTGTCCTCCGTCAGGGTCTGTTCCAGATAGCCTTCCAGGGCTTCGTCGTTGTCCATGTAATCCACGTCGTCCAGGGTATAATTGAGTTCCAACACCGTTTCCGTTGTTTCTGTCGTTTCGGATGTTTCATCCGCATAAGCCAGACACAGCGGCTGCATAATCAGGCATGCCGACATTGCCATAGCTATCATCTTAGAGATTCTTTTCATTCTTTAACCACCTTTCCTTTCCCGGTTCCTTATCTCCGTGCAGCGCAAATCTGATTTTTAAAACAAAATTAACTCCATATTATATTGATTATCCACCACTCTTTTCCACTTGTCAACAAAAAATAATAAATTATCTTGAAAAAATCTCTAAAAATCTCTAAAAAATCCCCCGCAGTCAACCAAAACCAACTACAGGGGATTATATTTTGTTATTTTCACATGTTTCCGATGCTTTCTATCTGACAAGCATAACATCTCCAAAGGAAAAAAATCTGTAACCGGCGTTCACTGCCTCCTCATACGCCGCCAGCACATGCTCCCGCCCTGCCAGTGCGGACACCAGCATGAGCAGCGTGGACTCCGGCAGATGAAAGTTCGTGATCAGGCAGTCCAGCACTTTAAACTGATAGCCCGGATAGATAAAGATATCCGTCCACCCGCTGCCGGGACGGACACGTCCGTCCTCTCCCGCCGCGGACTCAATCGTACGGCAGCTGGTGGTTCCCACACAGATAATCCTTCCGCCGGCCGCTTTGGTCTCATTGATTATTTCTGCTGCTTCCTCCGTAACCTGGTAAAATTCCGAATGCATGTGATGGTCGAGGACATTATCCACCTTGACCGGACGGAACGTACCCAGGCCCACATGGAGCGTCACCTCCGCGATATTCACACCCATTTCCCGCACCTGACAAAGCAGTTCCGGCGTAAAGTGAAGTCCCGCCGTGGGCGCGGCTGCGGATCCCTCATACTTAGCATAAACCGTCTGATACCGGTTTTTATCCTGCAGCTGATGTGTGATATAAGGGGGCAGAGGCATCTGTCCCAGCTGATCCAGGATTTCCTCGAAAATTCCTTCGTAGGTGAACTGAATCAGGCGGTTCCCCTCCTCCACAATGTCAACGACCTCCCCGGTCAGAAGGCCGCCGCCGAAGATAATTTTTGTCCCGATCTTCGCCTTTTTTCCGGGTTTTACCAGTGTTTCCCAGACATCATATTCCTTCCGCTTCAGCAGGAGAATTTCAATGCTGGCACCGGTGCCCTCCCGCTCGCCGTAGAGGTGGGCAGGAATCACCTTCGTATTATTCAGTACCAGACAGTCGCCCGGCTGCAGATAATCGACAATTTGCTTAAACACGGTATGTGTCGTCTCTCCGGTCTCTTTGTCGAGCACCAGCAGACGGGAGGCGGAGCGATCCTCCAGGGGATCCTGCGCGATCTGCTCCGGCGGCAATTCAAAATAAAAGTCACTTGTCTTCATAACACTAACACTATCTTCCTGTAGCATTTATTATTACTCTCATACAATGATTCAGGCGGCAAAAGGGTATGATACTTCGCATTGCTCCGCAAAACCCATTGCTGTGCATAAGTTCGATCACGGAAATCACAGATTTCCTGTCTCACTTATCCCGCAATCTGAAAAACTCTTCTATTATTCATTTTCTGAGTTTTACGGCAATTTATGCTTATTCCCTCAATTCGATTCCCATCCGCTCTAACCCGTTCATGATTTTTTTCATCACGGAGGTGATATCGCTCTCCTCCAGCGTCCGGTCCTTCAGGCGGAACGTCAGCTTATATGCCAGCGATTTAAATCCTGCCTTAATCTGGGATCCCTGATAAATATCAAAGAGTTCGCAGGATTCCAGCATTTTTCCGCCGCGCTGCACAAAAATTGCCTCAATTTCACCGGCCAGTACATGCTCCGGCACCACCAGGGAAAGATCACGGCTTACCGCCGGGAAGCGGGCAATGCCCTCATATTTCTGATCAAACGCCGCCCGTTTTACGATTTCCGGCATATCCACCACCGCAAGGTAAACGCGTTCCCTGATTCCATAGGACGCGGCGACCGTCGGGTGCACCTCGCCCAGGTAAGCGACACAGGTCTTATCATAGATCACATTGGCCTGGCGCCCCGGATGCAGGAAAGGAATCCCGGCTTTCGGATCATAGGCCGGCCGTTTCTTCATACCGACCGCTGCAAAAATTTCCTCGATCACGCCTTTCATCGTATAGAAATCGCCCTCGCCGTAAAAACCGAATGTCAGTGTCATCCGCTCCTCCGGCAGTTCCGTCATGGGAACCTGCTTCGGCAGATAGACATTGCCCAGCTCATACAGGCGGACGTTTTTATTTCTGCGGTTAAAGTTGGTCGACAGGGAGGTCAGCATTCCGTTGACCGGCTGTGTCTTCATGATGCTGAAATCCTCGCCCAGCGGGTTCGAGATTGTCACGGTATCGCGCAGCCTACTGTCCTGCGGAATCAGAAGCCTGTCGAACACTTTCGGGCTCTCAAAGGAGTAGGTCATCCCCTGGGAAAAGCCGCAATACTGCGCCACATTGCTGACGATGGACTCAATGCGGAGCTTATAGGAAAGTTTGCCCGCCGTGGTGGAATGCGGCAGTGTCGTCGGAATATTTTTGTAGCCGTAAAACCGCGCAACCTCCTCCGCGATATCCGCATCGCGCAGCAGATCCTGACGCCAGGTCGGCACAATGACTTCTTTCGTCTCCTCGTCAAAGCCCAGGTCAATTTTCTTCAGATAACCAATCATGGTCTCCACAGAGATGTCAGTGCCCAGCAGATGATTGATCCAGTCTGCGTCAAAAGGTATCCTGCTCTCTGTCCGCGGGGACGGATACACATCCACCACGCCGCCGACCACTTCGCCGGCGCCGAGCTCCTCCACAAGCTGGCAGGCGCGGTTCATAGCCTCAATCGCGTTATTCGGATCCAGTCCTTTTTCAAACTTGGCGGAAGCGTCGGTACGCAGCCCCACTTTTCGACTGGAGAGACGGATGTTGGTTCCGTCAAAGCAGGCCGCCTCGAAAAGCATCGTGTGGACGTCGTCCGTAATCATGGAGCTCTCTCCGCCCATGATACCGCCGATTCCCACTGCTTTCTCCCCGTCGCAGATCATCAGCACGGAATCGTCCAGCGTGCGCTCCTGTCCGTCCAGAGTGACAAAAGTCTCCCCGGCTTTTGCCCGGCGCACACGGATCTCATGTCCCGCGATGGTATCCAGGTCATACGCATGCATAGGCTGTCCATACTCTTCCATCACATAATTTGTAATATCGACGATATTGTTGATCGGGCGGATTCCGTGCGCCGCGAGCCTGCGCTGCATCCACTCCGGCGAGGGCGCCAGTTTGATATTTTTCACCACGCGCGCCGTGTAGCGGGAGCAGAGATCACCGTCCTCCACGGTAACTTTGATATAATCGTTGACATCCTCATCGTTTCCGGTCTCTGTAACCACCGGCGGCACGAATCCCTTGTCAAATGTGGCTGCCGCCTCCCTGGCAATGCCGAGAACAGAAAAGCAGTCGACACGGTTAGAGGTAATCTCATACTCGATCACCGCATCGTCCAGACCGAGGTATTCCACCGCGTTCCCGCCCACCGGGGCATCTTCCGGCAAAATATAGAGGCCGTCCTCCGCCGCATCCGGGTACATATCTGTGGTGGAACCGAGCTCCTCAATGGAACACATCATACCGCTGGAATCCACGCCCCGGAGCTTCCCGGTCTTTATCCTGACACCGCCGGGGGCAGCTTTCCCATCGGAATGCGTCACCGCCACAGTTCCGCCGTCCAGGACAACGATTACCTTCGCCCCGGCAAACACATTGGGCGCACCGGTGACGATCTGCACTGTCTCTGTCCCGACATCCACCTGGCAGATTACCAGTTTGTCGGCATTGGGGTGAGGATCCACAGACAGCACGTGACCGATCACGATCTTGTCCAGATTCTCATCCAGCCGTTTAAAACCTTCTCCTTTGGAACCGGACAGGGTCATGGCATCCATGTACTCCTGCGGTCCCACATTTAAATCCGGCACATAGGCCTTTATCCATTTTAAAGATGTAACCATGGTAGTTTTCCTTTCTTTTCTCTAATCCAGAAAAGACTCGGGAAATCTGGCGATTTCTCTCGTTTTCCGGCTTTCGCCGAAAAACTTCTCTGCTCTTTCAAAACATTTCGACAAATAAATTTTTCTCTCTGTTTTTCAATCGCAAAGGTCTTTTCTTCTCAATGCTTACGCTAATATCCTTCTCAATGCTTACGCTAAAACTGACTGAGGAATCTACTATCATTTTCGTATAACAATCTCATATCATCAATCTCGTATTTCAGCAGCGTGATCCGCTCCAGCCCCACGCCGAACGCAAATCCGGTGTACTCTTTCGGGTCGATGCGGCTCATCTCCAGCACGTGCGGATGCACCATGCCGCAGCCCAGGATCTCAATCCCTCCCTCTCCCGTACAGAACCGGCCGCCTGTTCGGCCGCTCTTTCAGCGGGTGCCATCCAGCTCGGCGCTGGGCTCCGTAAACGGGAAATGATGCGGACGGAATTTTACTTTCACTTCCGGGCCGAAAAACTCATGTGCAAAGGCTTCGAGCGTTCCCTTCAGATCGGCAAACGTAATATTTTTATCCACGACCAGCCCTTCCACCTGGTGGAATGTCGGGGAATGCGTAGCGTCCACCTCGTCCGCGCGGAACACTCTGCCCGGCGCAATCATGCGGATGGGCAGCCTGCCCTCCTCCATGATACGGATCTGCACGGAAGAAGTCTGCGTCCGCAGCAGAATATCATTGCCGACATAGAAGGTGTCCTGTTCATCCTTAGCCGGATGGTTGGCGGGGATATTCAGAGCCTCGAAATTATAGTAGTCATACTCCACCTCGGGGCCTTCCACCACCTCATAGCCCATGCCGACAAAAATCCGCTCCAGTTCGTCCAGCACAACCATATTGGGATGGCGGTGTCCGACCTTGTTTTTCTTCGCGGGCAGTGTCACGTCAATGACTTCCTCCTTCAGCTTTTTCTCCAGCAGGAACGCTTCCATCTGCTGCTTCTTCTCCTCCAGAGCGTTTTCGATTGCTACGCGGGTCTCATTGACCATCTGACCCACCTGAGGGCGCTCCTCGGGAGCTACATTTTTCATACCTTTTAAAACAGCCGTCAGTTCTCCTTTCTTCCCGAGAACAGCGACTCTGACCTCATTCAGTCTGGCCAGGCCGTCAGAACCGGCAATGTCCGCCAGAGCCTGTTCCCTGATCTGTCTTAATTTCTCTTTCATTCTGAATCTCCTCTCATTTTACTGAAATAAAAAAGACCCCATCCACAACTGGGACGGAGCAATCATTCCGCGGTACCACCCGGCTTCCCGGTATCCATGCCTCCATTAATCAGATAGCATCAACCGGACTCTCACATGCGTAACGTGCATGGCGGCGTCTGACCCTACTTTCCGCCGACAGAAAGCCTGTCTGTCTCACTGTATGATGCTTGCAGGAAACAGGCAATAACCTTTCTGGCAAAGTTCAAATCAGCAGCTCCGATGGGAAATTCAGCAGATTCCTTTCCTCAGGCATGCTCTCAGCGCGTCACACACCCTCTCTGTAATCCGGACATCCGCCTACTGACATCTTCACAGCTTTTATAATCTGTGCGGCTTTTCATCGCCGCCTGTCTAAACCGTTATTCATTCTACCACGGGCTTTTTTAAACATCAAGACCTTTTTATCATTTCGCAGGGTTGTTTCACGAACTTTTTATCCAAGACCAAACCCCATGACAAGACATTA
>JAJBTR010000133.1 GCA_020860745.1 Lachnospiraceae bacterium
TGTCATGGGGTTTGGTCTTGGATAAAAAGTTCGTGAAACAACCCTGAGATTGAACTATCAAGTGTTGCCTGCGGGCGGTGTTTGTGATAAACTTTAACCGAGAGTTTTATAAAACAAATCAATTCAGGAGGAGGATGACAATGTAGAAATTACTTATCTTAAACCCGGGGTCTACATCCACGAAGATTGCTTATTACGAGGATGAAAAGCAGATTTTTGTGGAGAGCATTTCCCATTCAGCGGACGAGATCGCGAAGTATGATCTGATCGTTGACCAGTATGAGTTCAGAAAGGATATGATTCTGGACGTGCTGAAGGACAAAGGGGTGGTTCTGGAGGATCTGACCGGCATCGTTGCCCGCGGCGGCCTGCTTCCGCCCGTTAAAGCCGGTGCGTATACCGTAAATGACGACATGGTATGGCAGCTGAAGAATAAGCCGGCGATGGAGCACGCTTCCAATCTGGGCGCGGTGATTGCGGACGCGATCGCGAAACCCCTCGGCATTCCGGCGTTTATCTATGATGGTGTGACCGTGGACGAAATGTGGCCGATCTTAAAGATCACCGGCTTCCAGGAAGTGACGAGAAAGGGCATCGGGCACAATCTGAATACCCGTGCGGCTGCGATGAAGTACGCCCGCGAGCATGATAAGGCATATAAGGACTGCAAGCTGATCGTGGTTCACCTTGGCGGCGGCATCTCCGTTACTCTGCAGTACGGCGGAAAAGTGGCTGATATCATCAACGATGAGGACGGTCCGTTTGCACCGGAGCGCTCCGGCAAGCTGCCGATCCAGTCTTTCACCAAGTATTTCGGCAATTCCGGCATGAGCACGAAAGACATGTTGAAAAAGCTGAAATCCCGCGGCGGACTGGTCAATCACCTGGGCGTGAATGACAGCCGTGAGGTGGAGAAGATGATCAAAGACGGCGATGAGCATGCGAAGCTGATTTACGACGCCATGGCGCTGAATGTGGCGCGCTGTGTCGGCGAGGAAGCAGCGACGGTGGGCGGCGATGTCGAGGGCATCGTGCTGACCGGCGGTATCGCTTACTCCGAGTATTTCACCAACGAGGTGAAGAAGAATGTCGAGTGGATCGCACCGGTGACCGTATATCCGGGTGAGAACGAGATGGAATCCCTGGCGCTCGGCGGACTCAGAGTGCTGCGCGGTGAGGAAGAGGCAAATACTTTTGTAAGAGTGGAGTAAGCGGATGCAAGGGGTAAATCCCTGAAAAGTGAATGTTTGCAGCTGTATTTGTATAACCAAATCGAAAGCATGGTAGACTATTATACTGTGAGAGAGGTCGTTTTCCGGAGCGGCCTCTTTTTCCATCTTCACAAATTCGGGAAAATGGGTTAAACTGATACCATATGCAGCAGTGTTTGTGAATGAACATTTGTAGCTGTTCAGGACAGCCTTTTGCGCTTGCTGCGAAGAGCGTTTGAAAACGTATCATACGAGCATTTTGGAAAAGAAGGGGGTTAAAAGAGCTTGGATAAGAAAAAAATGAAAGAGATCATCGCCGCAGGGCAGGCGATTCTGGGCGTGGAACTGGGTTCCACCCGGATTAAGGCAGTGCTGATCGCGCCGGATCACACGCCTATTGCGCAGGGAAATCATGAGTGGGAGAATCAGCTGGTGGACGGCATCTGGACTTACTCTCTGGAGGCGGTCTGGGATGGCTTGCGGGATGCGTATGCCGATCTGGTGCGCAATGTAGAGGCAGAGTATGGCGCGAAGCTGACCCGCCTGGCGGCCATGGGATTCAGCGCTATGATGCACGGGTATCTGGTGTTTGATAAAAACGATGAGCTTCTCGTGCCTTTCCGGACCTGGCGCAATACGATTACCGAGGAGGCGGCGGAAAAGCTGACAGAGCTTTTTTCCTATAATATACCGCAGCGCTGGAGCATCGCGCATTTGTATCAGGCAATTTTAAATAAAGAAGAGCATGTGAAGAACATTGCCTTCCAGACGACGCTGGCGGGTTATATCCACTGGCAGCTGACCGGGCAGAAAGTGCTGGGCGTGGGGGAGACTTCGGGCATGTTCCCCATCGATACATCGACGAAGACGTTTGACCGGACGATGGTCGGGAAGTTTGACGCGCTTGCAGCGGAGGCGGGAATGCCCTGGACGTTTGATGAGATTTATCCGAACGTCCTGGTGGCCGGGGAAGCGGCCGGGGTGTTGACGGAAGAGGGAGCCCGGATGCTCGACCCGACCGGGGCGCTTGAGGCGGGAATTCCGCTCTGCCCGCCGGAAGGCGATGTGGGAACCGGTATGGCGGCGACGAACAGCGTGAAAGTCCGCACAGGAAACGTCTCCGCGGGAACTTCTATTTTCGCTATGGTGGTATTAGAGAAGGAATTGAAAAAAGTGCACAGGGAACTGGATCTGGTGACGACGCCGGTCGGCGACCTGGTCGCCATGGTGCACTGCAACAACTGTACTTCCGATCTGAACGCCTGGGTCGGCCTGTTTGGCCAGTTTGCGGAAGCACTTGGCGTGGATGTGAGTGCAGATCAGCTTTACGGCACGCTTTACAATAAGGCGCTGGAGGGTGATGCGGACTGCGGCGGAGTCCTGGCTTACAATTATTATTCCGGCGAGGGAGTCACCGCTTTTGACGAGGGGAGGCCGCTCCTGGTGCGTCTGCCTGACAGCAGATTCAACCTGGCCAATTTTATGCGGGCGAACCTTTATTCCGCGGCGGCTACGCTGAAAGTCGGGCTTGATATTCTCCTGAAGGAGGAGGGCGTGCAGGTGGATTCCATGCTGGGGCATGGCGGACTGTTCAAGACAAAAGGCGTAGGGCAGAAGTTTATGGCGGCGGCCATGAACGCTCCGGTGGCAGTGATGGAGACAGCCGGGGAAGGCGGCGCCTGGGGCATTGCACTTCTGGCGGCTTATCTGGTGAACGGCGAGGGAATGTCTCTGGACGCCTATCTGGAAGACCGTGTCTTTGCAGGCTCAGAGGGGTCTGTGATGGAGCCGGATGCCGCGGATGTTGCGGGATTTGACGCGTTTCTGGAGAAGTATGTGGCCGGGCTGCCGATCGAGCGTGCCGCGGTAGAATATATGCACTGAAGATGTTATTATTCACAGTACATTGGTATCTGAAACGGCTGCTTATGCGCATGTGAGGTGGAGGACTGTGAATAGTAACCAGAGAATAAAAAAAGGAGTATGCTATGCTGGAACAGTTGAAAAAAGAAGTTTACGAGGCGAATATGCTTCTGCCGAAATACGGTCTGGTTACTTTTACCTGGGGCAATGTCAGCGGTATTGACCGGGAAAAGGGACTGTTTGTCATCAAGCCCAGCGGGGTGGAATACGACAAGCTGACGCCGGAGGATATGGTTGTCGTTGATCTGGAAGGCAATAAGGTGGAGGGAAAGTATAATCCCTCTTCTGACACGGCCACGCACATGGTTCTTTACAATCGGTTTCCGAATATTGGAGGGATTGTTCACACGCACTCACCCTGGGCGACAAGCTGGGCGCAGGCAGGGCGTGATATCCCATGCTACGGGACGACCCATGCGGATTATATTTACGGGGAGGTTCCCTGTGTCCGCAACCTGACAAAAGAGGAAATTGACGAAGCTTATGAGTTGAATACCGGCGTTCTCATTGCGGATGCATTTGAGGAGAAAAAGAAGGATTACGAGGCGGTTCCGGCGGTTCTCTGCAAAAATCACGGACCTTTTACCTGGGGGAAAAATGCGAACAAAGCGGTTCACAATGCGGTAGTCCTGGAGGAGTGCGCGAAGATGGCCGCCCGCTGTGAACTGATTAACCCGGAGGTGGAGCCGGCGCCGCAGGAGCTGCAGGATAAGCATTATTACCGGAAGCATGGCGCGAATGCTTATTACGGTCAGGCGTCTCATTAAAGAAAGAGTGTGCAGCAGCCTGCATATTTACAGCAGGATGCTTTCGGAGGCCGAAGAGGTTAATTTCGGCGTAATTTTATCGGTCGTTGTAAAGAAAACAGGGAATAGACAGTCGATATGAATGACAGGAGGAATGACAGAATGGAACAGAAAGCATACAAATTCTGGTTTTGTACAGGATCACAGGATTTATACGGGGACGAATGCCTGGCTAATGTAGCACAGCATTCCAAAATCATCGTGGAAGCGTTAAATGACAGCGGCATTTTACCGTTTGAAGTAGTGTGGAAGCCGACGCTGATCACGAATGAGCTGATCCGGAAGACTTTTAACGAGGCGAACATGGATGAGGAGTGCGCAGGTGTGATTACCTGGATGCACACATTTTCACCGGCCAAGTCCTGGATTCTGGGTCTGCAGGAGTATCGCAAACCGCTGCTTCACCTGCACACGCAGTTTAATGAGGAAATACCGTATGATACCATCGACATGGACTTCATGAATGAGAACCAGTCGGCGCACGGCGACCGGGAGTACGGACATATTTTCAGCCGTCTGGGGAAAGAGCGCAAGATTGTGGTGGGCCACTGGAGCGATGTCAATGTCCAGAAAAAGATTGCTTCCTGGATGCGCACGGCCATCGGCGTGATTGAGAGCAGCCATGTCCGCGTGATGCGTATCGCTGATAATATGAGAAATGTGGCTGTCACCGAGGGCGACAAGGTGGAAGCGCAGATTAAGTTTGGCTGGGAAGTGGACACTTATCCGGTAAATGAGATTGCCGCAGAGGTGGAGGCGGTTCCGCAGAATGCCATCGATGCTCTGGTGGAAGAGTATTATGACAAATATGAGATTCTGTTGGAAGGCCGTGACGAGAAAGAATTCCGCCGTCTTGTCTCCGTGCAGGCAGGCATTGAGATCGGTTTTGAGAAGTTCCTGACAGAGCGTGATTACCACGCGATCGTGACGCACTTTGGCGATCTGGGCAGCTTAAAGCAGCTTCCCGGACTGGCGATCCAGAGACTGATGGAAAAAGGATACGGCTTCGGCGGAGAGGGCGACTGGAAGACGGCGGCCATGGTCCGTGTTATGAAAATCATGACGCAGGGCATGAAAGATGCGAAAGGAACGTCCTTCTTTGAGGATTACACCTACAATCTGGTACCCGGAAAGGAAGGCATCCTGCAGGCACATATGCTGGAGGTCTGCCCGACGGTTGCGGACGGCCCGATCAGCATCAAGGCCCAGCCTCTGTCCATGGGAGATCGGGAGGACCCGGCGAGACTGGTATTCACTTCCAAAACCGGTCCGGGCATCGCGACATCTCTGGTAGACCTCGGGAACCGCTTCCGCCTGATCATCAATACCGTGGACTGCAAGAAGACAGAAAAGCCGATGCCGAAGCTCCCTGTTGCGACCGCATTCTGGACACCGCAGCCGAGCCTGCAGACCGGTGCGGAAGCCTGGATTCTGGCTGGCGGCGCGCATCACACGGCGTTCAGCTATGACCTGACGGCGGAGCAGATGGGAGACTGGGCGGAAGCCATGGGAATCGAGGCGGTGTACATCGACAATGATACCACAATCCGGCAGTTTAAGAATGAACTGAAGTGGAAGTCTCTGTATTTTCGGTAATGTGGTTCGATAAAGGAATGAAAATTCGGCAGCCATAGCATATGCAAAGGAAAATCCATTTCGTAACTGAGGAAATGAATTATGATCGAAGCCCGGATGACTGATTTAAACTACAATGAAATTCTGATATATCTCGGCCACCGCGGGCAGGAGATTACACCGGAGATTGAAACTCAGATACAGAGATGTATCGCGGAAATAAGGCGCCATGCCGCTCCGCGGCTGGTTTACCGCTTTCTGCCTGTTGATAAAGGATCGATTACAGGCTTCCCGCTGGAGGGGAATGATATCCGGCAGCTGCTTCAGGATTGTGATGAGGCGGTGCTTTTTGCGGTGACACTGGGATCCGACATAGAGCAGGCGCTCATGCGCCATGAGGTAACGGATATGGCGGATGCGCTGATCCTGGATGCCTGCGCCAGTGTGGCGGTGGAGAATGTCTGCGACTGCTTTGAGGAGGATGTCCGGGTACAGTTAAGTCGGGAAAACCGTTACCTGACCAGCCGTTTCAGCCCGGGGTATGGGGATTTACCCCTGGAAACGCAGACGGGAATGTGTGGGATACTGAATACTCATCGCAGAATAGGACTGACAGTGACAGAGAATTATATTCTGGTTCCCCGCAAGTCGGTGACCACTGTTATGGGAATTTCCGATAAACCGCAGAAGCTGCGGAAACGCGGCTGCGAGGATTGTAACATGTTTTTGAACTGTTTATATAGAAAGAAAGGAATTGTATGTCATGAGTAAGCTGATTCTATTGGACGGGGCGATGGGGACCATGCTGCAGAATGCAGGTCTTGCGCCGGGCGGAAGACCGGAAATTTTTGGCCTGGAGCACCCGGATGTTCTGGAGGAGATCCAGCGGAAATACGTGGAGGCAGGGAGCGATGTTATTTACGCGAATACCTTCGGAGCCAATGCGCACAAGCTGAAAGGCACCGGGCACAGTGTGCAGGAGGTAATCCCGGCCAATGTGGCGACCGCGCGGCGTGCTGCGGGAAAAAGAGTAAGAGTTGCCCTGGATGTCGGTCCGATCGGAGAGCTGATGGAGCCGATGGGAACCATGTCTTTTGAGGAAGCTTATGAGACATACCGGGAGATGGCCGCGGCCGGAGAACAGGCGGGAGCAGACCTTATTGTTTTCGAGACGATGACAGATCTCTATGAGGTAAAGGCGGCTGTCCTGGCGGCGCGGGAGAATACGAAGCTTCCGATCTGGGTGACGATGAGCTTTGAAGCCGGCGGGCGCACATTTACCGGCACGCTGGTTTCGGCTATGGCGGCGACCCTGGACGGCCTGGGCGTGGATGCGATGGGAATCAACTGCTCGCTGGGACCGCAGGAAATTTTCCCCATGATAAAGGAAATGAAAAAATGGACGGACAAGCCTCTGATTGTGAAGCCGAATGCGGGTTTGCCGGATCCGTTCACCGGCGGATACAACATTGATGCGGAGGAGTTTGTCAGCCAGATGCGGCCATATCTATCCCTCGGGGTTTCCATGGTCGGCGGATGCTGCGGGACAACGCCGGAGTTTATCGCGGGGCTGGCCGGGCTGGCTGCTGAGGCGGAGAATACAGATATAATAGAAGCTGAGGGAGCAGAACATGCAAGCGCGGATGGGATAGAGATTGAAAGAAGAAATCCGGAAAAGAAAGGCACAGCTCTCAATGGAAATGCCGAGACCCATCCGACCCGCCTCCGGGGCGTCTGCTCCGCCAGAAAAATGGTGGATTTCGGCGGCGTGCGAGTGATCGGCGAGCGGATTAACCCCACCGGCAAAAAGCGTTTTGCCCAGGCATTGCGGGAACATGACATCGACTATATCGTGGAGCAGGCGATTGACCAGGCAGATGCCGGAGTGGACATTCTGGATATCAACGTGGGTCTGCCGGGAATCGATGAAGCGGAGCTGATGACGGAAGTAGTGCAGGAGGTGCAGAGCATCGTGAGCCTGCCGCTGCAGATTGACTCCTCCGACCCGGCGGCGATAGAGGCGGGCTTAAGAGCCTGCAGCGGACGTGCGATTGTCAATTCTATCAATGCGGAAGACGAGGTGTTGGAGCAGATACTTCCCATCGTGAAAAAGTACGGTGCGGCGGTGGTCGGACTGACGATGGATAAATCCGGCATTCCGGACAGCGCCGAAAAGCGCTTCCGCCTGGCGGAAAAGATTTTAAATGCGGCGCTTGCGATTGGTATTCCCAGAGAGGACGTGTTGATTGACTGTCTGACGCTTACAATCTCCGCGCAGCAGGAGCAGGCAGCAGAAACGCTGAAAGCGGTGCGGATGGTGCATGAGAAGCTGGGGCTCCATTGTGTTCTGGGTGTCAGCAATATTTCTTTTGGATTGCCGAAGCGGGTGCAGATTACGACAAATTTTCTGACACAGGCGCTTTGCTGCGGGCTTGATTTTCCCATTGTCAATCCGAACCAGAAGGAAGTCATGGATACAATTGCCGCTTTTAAGGCGCTTTCCGGAGAGGATGCGCAGTGCGAGGCTTACATCGAGCGGTTTGCGGACGAACCGGACGAAAAAAAACGAGTAGCCCCCGATGAGATGACGGTGGAGGACGCTGTCTTAAGCGGATTAAAACAGGAGACGAGAGACCTCACCGCACAGCTACTTAAGACAATGAGCGAGCTGGATGTGATTAACACGAAGCTGATTCCGGCTTTAGATGTGGTGGGAGACAGATATGAAAAAGAGCAGATTTTTCTGCCGCAGCTGATCAACTCCGCCAATGCGGCCTGCGCCGGATTTGATCTGATCAAAGACCGGATTGCGAAGCGGGGCGGCGAGAGTGCCTCCAAAGGAACAATTATCATGGCCACGGTGGAGGGCGATATCCACGATATTGGCAAGAATATTGTACGTGTCGTGCTGGAAAATTACGGTTATCGGGTGATTGATCTGGGGCGTGATGTACCGCCGCAGAAGGTGGTAGACACGGCAATCGCCGAGGATGTGAAGCTGGTCGGTCTGTCCGCGCTGATGACGACCACGGTGGTTTCCATGAAAAACACCATCGAGGCGCTGCACACGTCGGGGCACGACTGCAAGGTGTTTGTGGGCGGGGCTGTTCTGACGCCGGAGTACGCCATGGAGATCGGGGCGGATTATTATACGAAAGACGCCAAGGCGTCCGTGGATGTGGCGAAGGAAGTTCTCGGGTAGATTATGAGATGTAAAGGATATTGAAGGGCACCGGAACCGGGTAATATGGGAGATAGAATCTGTGCGGCAGATATCCGGACGGGACAACACGAGTGACGAATTGGATCGTGATGAAATCACGATAAAACATGATTTTGTCAGAAGATAAGCGGCCATAACTCTGAGGTAGAAAAGATATGGAAATCAGGGAATATATAAAAGAGAATGTACTGCTGTTCGACGGCGGCATGGGAACCTATTTTGCCCAAAAGAATCACAAGGCCGGAATGAGTTGTGAGCTGGCGGCATTGCATCAGCCGGAGCTCATCGAGCAGATTCACCGGGAGTATCTGGAAGCCGGGAGCAAAGCCGTCAAGACGGATACTTTTGCGGCAAACCGCATTGCCTTTCAGGGCGATGAAGACCTGGTGCGGCGGACGATTGCGGCGGCATGGCATCTGGCCAGGGAAGCGGCAACGGAGTATGACGCATTTGTTTTTGCCGATATCGGGCCGGTCTCGGGGCTGGGGGAAGAGCAGAGTGCGTTTGATGAGTTCCGCTTTGTCACGGATTGTTTTCTGGAACAGGGCGCGCAGAATTTTCTTTTTGAGACCAACGCGGATACGTCGGGGCTTTGTGAAATTGCCGCCTATATCCGGGAGCAGGTGCCATCAGCTTATATCATTGTCAGCTTTGCGGTGCAGGTGGACGGTTTTTCCCGGGAAGGCTTCTGGGCAGCGGATTTGTTTGAAAAGATGCGTTCCTGAGACGCGGTTGATTCCATTGGTTTAAATTGCGTCTGAGGCGCGAGGCACATGCTGGAGCTGGTGCGCGAGATGGACCATGAGGGCGTGATGCTCTCTCTGATGCCGAACGCCGGTTATCCGACGGTCATCAACAACCGGACGTTTTATGAGGGCGATCCGCAGTATTTTGCCGCACAGATCAGGGAAATGGCGGAGGAAGGCGCGGCTATCGTGGGCGGTTGCTCCGGTACGATGCCGCTTCATATCGAGAAGATGCGGGAGGAACTTTCGAAAGCCAGAGGAATCGCGTCGGAACGAAAGAAAAAACCGGAGCGGCCTTACTCTGAGGAGGCGGCCGAGAGCCTGTTCTGGAATAAACTGCAGGCGGGCGAAAAAGTTATCGCTGTGGAGCTGGACTCCCCGGCGGACGCGAATGTGGTAAAGTTTATGAAAGGCGCCTGGGAGCTGAAAGGTGCAGGCGCGGACATCATCACGATCGCTGATTGCCCGATTGCCCGGGCGCGGATGGACTCCAGTCTGCTGGCCTGCAAAATCCGGCGGGAGCTTTCGATGGACGCGCTGCCGCACATGACCTGCCGGGATCGGAACTTAAATGCCACAAAGGCATTGCTTTTTGGCCTGTATGCGGAGGGCGTGCGCAACATACTGCTGATCACCGGCGACCCGATTCCCACGGTGGAGCGGGACGAGGTAAAAAGCGTGTACCAGTTCAATTCCAGAAAACTGGCAGCTTTCGTCACTTCGCTGGCGAAAAAATCCCTTCCGGGACCGTTTCACCTTTTCGGTGCTTTGAATGTCAATGCCAGAAACTTTGATGTCCAGCTGCGTCTGGCAAAGGAAAAGACCGAAAAGGGCATGGTTGGGTTTTTAACCCAGCCGGTGCTCACTCCTCAGGCTTTTGAGAATCTGAAACGGGCGAGGGAGGAACTGGATGCCTATCTGCTTGGCGGCATCATCCCCGTGGTCAGTGAGAAAAACGCCCGGTTTATGGACAGTGAGATCAACGGTATCAATGTAGACCCGAAGATCACGGAATTATATGCTGGGAAAAACCGGCAGGAAGCGGAAGATCTGGCTGTGGAAATTTCTGCGGAGATCATAAGGCGGATATCTCCCTATGTGGACGGGTATTATCTGATGACGCCGTTCGGAAGGACGGGGCTGATTGCGAGGATTATTCAGGAGTCGGTATCCGAGTTATAAAAAATGAAGGAAACTTGTGGAGGTGTAGTATGCCATTATTAAAATCAACATCGTATTCAATAGAAGATATTTATAATTTAC
>JAJBTR010000143.1:0-293 GCA_020860745.1 Lachnospiraceae bacterium
CAGAACATCTTTGCTTTCTGGAAGTCACCCCGATAAAACTCCTCGAACAGACCGATATCCGCCAGCGATTCCTCTCCGTAGATGGACGTAAATGTACGCCAGAACGCAGTTTCATTGCTGCAGCTGCCGTCATTTTTTACCATTGCAGCAGTCCCCGCCCAGACCGAATCAATCAGTTTCTTCGGTTCATAACCATGATGCGACATTTTTCCCGCCAGAAACTGAAAATATCCGTTGGTAACCGCATCATGATTCATTGGAAGCAGCGTACAGTCCAGGTCAAGCAAACTCAT
>JAJBTR010000143.1:303-10726 GCA_020860745.1 Lachnospiraceae bacterium
TGTCTGCACTATATTTAACGGAAATTAAAAGGATTCCCGCTCTAAAACGACCTTACACTGCTTTTTGAAGCATGCGATTCCATATTTAAGAATTTTGTGCATATCATCTTCTTTCAATTCAGCGGTATAATTATTTTTATTGATCTGATCCAGGGCCTCCATACATGCCGCATCAAGATCCCCGCCCTCTGCATATTTTTTCAATCAGCTCCTTTGTCATTGGTTCCGGTATCCTGCAGGTCGAGGCAACGCGCTCAAAGCAGCCGGATTCTGCACTTTTCTCCATGGAAAGAATCGTGTCGAGCACATGAAAAGCAAGTTCTTTTCCGGCGCGGTTCGGGCGCCCGCACTCGATCGCATCCGCCATCTCCGCGACGCCGATCCCCCTGCCGTTATCCGGAAGCGGATACTCACAGGGAAGTACAATGCGTTCTACCGGAGAAGTGAAGCTTTCCGGCTGCGGCGTCAGAATGGCCTCCCCGGTAAACTCATTCATGTTCGGTACGCTGATCATGCCCTTTGTACCGTAGATATGAAAATAGCCAAGGTCGGGAATCAGACTTTCCCCGTTGATGGAAAATGTGCCGGTCACCCCGCTCTCCGTCTCAAGGATTGCTTCCACCTGAGACTCATTCCGATATTCATACTCTTTTCCGAAATCAGGGCTCTCCGGAATACAGTTAACTCTTTTAACTGACCGGTTTTTGTAAACCGCCATCACCCGGCCGATCGGTCCCAGCAGATTGACCAGACCGGTCAGAAAATATACGCCGTAGTCCTGACAGACGCCGCCGCCCGGCTCCCGCAAAAAGAGGGCAAAGCTCGCCAGCAGATCAATGCAGCGCGTCGCCTGGATCTGAAATGAGGTAACCTCGCCGATTTTTCCCTCCTCGATTGCCTTTTTGACTGCCTGAAACGCGGGAGACAGAAAAGTGTCCGGCGCGGATCCCAGATAAAGACCCTTCTCATCGGCAAGCGCCACCAGGTCTTTCGCCTGTTCCAGCGTGATCGTCATGGTTTTTTCTGTGTAAACATGCTTTCCGGCCAGAAGCGCCCGGCGGATGATAGAATAATGCTCCGCCGCGCCGGTCAGAACCAATACCATCTCAATCTGAGGATCAGACAGGATTTCCTCCAGCGTCATCGCCCGGATGCCGAATTCCTCCGCTTTTGCCTGCGCGTGCTCCGGGTGTCTGGCACAACAGGAAATCACCTCCGTGTTGCAAAAAACCTGTGTCATATTGTGGAGATAAATTCCGCTGATATCTCCCGCTCCAATCACTGCAATTTTCATAGTCTTCTCCTAACCCGGATAAACCGGAATAGAAATTTTGCCATTCTGCGCAAAAAATCGTTTGTAAGCACCTGAAAGTATGCTACGCCTTACTCCCCCTCAAACACAGATACCGCATCGGACAAACGCGGAAAAGAATCCGGAAGAGCAATGTTTCCTGCGATTTTATCCTGAATCGCCTCCGCGTCAATCCCCCGGTAACTCCAGCCCGTTGCCCGAAGCAGGAAAAATCCGGCAAAAAGCAGGACCGCCAGGAACAGTCTCACTTTAAAAAAACTTCGCGGCACTTTTTCTTCTGCTTCCGCCTCTCTGTCATAAAATTCCCGGCCGCCGCGTTTCCCGGATGGCTCCTCCATACCAAAACTGTTCCTCGCCTGCTCCACATACTGCTTTCTGTCGTAATACCGCTGCTGATCCATAGGATTCCCTCCACTTTTATCATCCAGGAACACTTTGAGCCCCGTATCTTCATGAGGTCATAGCCAAAGCTCCTTACAATATGATGATATGAATTTCGGCGGAAGGTATGACTGCCATCGTCTGTGGTATCTCACAGTCAATTCTTCCGGCGTCTGCATCAGGCAGAATCTGCTGCAGCCAATACTATTCAGGCAAGCTCCGTGTAAAAGCAGCTCCGGTTTCCCGTGTGGCAGGCCGCGCCGACCTGAACGATTCTCGCCAGAATCGTATCCCGGTCACAGTCAATGTTCAGAGATCTGACATACTGGAAATGACCGGATGTCAGCCCTTTTACCCACAGCTCGTTCCGGCTCCTGCTGTAATAGGTCATCAGACCGGTCTCAAGGGTTTTCTGATAAGCTTCCTCGTTCATATAGGCGAGCATCAGCACCTCGTCATTCTGATCATCCTGGACAATGACCGGAATCATGCCGTCCGCATTCAGCTTAAACGAAGTCCACTTCAGGGAAGCTGTCAGAGGCCGCACCATGCTGCTGTCGAATTGTTTTTTTTCCATTTTATAAACTGCCTTTCGTCGATAATACATCTGCAATGCGGGGGTCAAAGGAAACCGCCTCGTCCAGAGCTTTTCCGAACGCCTTAAACAGCGCCTCGATCATATGATGGGCGTTTCCCCCCGACAGCACTTTCAGATGCAGGTTCATCCCCGCGGAATAGGAAACCGCGTAGAAAAACTCCCGCACCATCTCCGTATCCATATCTCCCGTTTTTTCAACCGGAAACTCCGCGTCCATGACGAAATACGGTCTGCCGGAGAGATCGACCGCACACAGGACAAGCGTCTCATCCATGGGGAGAATCATACTCCCAAAGCGGCGGATGCCTTTTTTATCACCGATTGCCTCGCGGATAGCCGTACCCAGGACAATGCCGGTATCCTCAATGGTATGGTGGCAATCCACCTCCAGGTCGCCCTTCACGCTGACCTCCATATCAAAAAAACCGTGCCTTGTAAATCCGGAAAGCATATGGTCGAAAAAACCGACCCCTGTTGCAATCTCCTGCTTTCCGCTTCCGTCCAGATTGATTGCCAGGCGGATGTCTGTCTCATTTGTCTTCCTGGTTATCTCCGCTTTTCTTTCCCTGCTCATAGTAAACTCCATTCTTTTCCGGTTATGGATTTTTTTACCTGTTTCCCTTTGCAACGCTATCATAATGATTACAATCTACGCTTCATCCTCGAATCGCACCAGCACAGAGTTTGCGTGCGCTGTCAGCTGCTCATTCTTCGCAAACATGGCGATATCCTGATAGACATTCTGCAACGCCTCTTTCGAGTAAGAGATAATGCTGGATTTTTTGATAAAATCATCCACCGACAGCGGGGAGAAAAACCGGGCTGTCTGATTCGTGGGCAGCACATGGTTCGGACCCGCAAAGTAATCTCCCAGCGGCTCGCTGCTGTACTCACCGATAAAAATAGCGCCGGCATTTTTGATCTTTGTCATCACCTCAAACGCATTGGCCGTCACAATCTCCAGATGTTCGGATGCAATCTCATTGGCAGTCTCAATTGCCGTATCCAGATCCGGTGCGATCAGAATATATCCGTAGTTTTCAAGAGACTTCTCAATAATCGCTTTCCGGGAAAGCGCAGCGGTAAACCGGTCCACCTCCTCGGACACTTGCTTTGCCAGCGTCTCGCTGGTGGTAATCAGAATTGCGGAAGCAAGCTCGTCATGCTCCGCCTGGGACAGCAGATCCGCCGCCACATAACGGGGGTTGGCCGTCTCATCCGCCAGCACCAGGATTTCGCTTGGGCCTGCAATGGAATCGATACTTACATAGCCAAACACCGCTTTTTTTGCCAGCGCCACGTAGATATTGCCTGGTCCCACGATCTTGTCCACTTTCGGAATACTCTCCGTGCCGAACGCCATGGCCGCGATCGCCTGCGCTCCGCCCACCTTAAAGACACGGTCCACACCGGCTTCTCTGGCTGCCACCAGTGTCGCGGGGTTTACCTTTCCCTCTCTGCTGCAGGGGGTCGTCATAATGATCTCCTCCACGCCCGCCACCTTTGCCGGAATAATATTCATCAGCACGGAGGAAGGATAGGCCGCTTTTCCGCCCGGCACATAAACACCCGCTTTTGCGATCGGGGTCACCTTCTGTCCCAGCATCGTGCCGGGGATGGAACTGTCAAACCAGCTGTACTGTCTTTGTTTTTCGTGATAAATCCGGATGTTCTCCTTTGCCCGGCGCATGACTTCCAACAGCTCCGGCTCCACCAGTGCGTAGGCCTCATCCACCTCCGCCTGCGTCACCTCCACGGTTTTCCCTGTCAGCTTCGCCCCGTCAAATTTTTCCGTATAATCAAACACTGCCGCATCCCGCTGTGCTCTTACATCCGCGATGATCGCGTTGACGCTCTCCTCATATTGCGTATAATTGTTCGGGCTGCGTTTCAGCAGGTCAGATAACAGATTGTCAATTGTCTCTTTTGTCAGATTTAAAATTCGCATGATGCATTCTCCCATCTGTGTTGTCTGCATATACTTTCAGATTTTTCTTTGTACCATAATACGGATTCATACGTATCTCAAAGCAATCGTGAATTTCCCTCCAGGATAGTCAGCAGTCTCCTGCTCCTGACACAGATATACAGGTATCAGCGCTATCCCCACCGGTTACACTGTTGTATTTTTCTCTGTAATTACCCTCCGCAGACCAGATATCAGGTTCTGAATCCGCTTCTGTTCCAGTTTCATGCTCACCGGATTTACCACAACCCGGGCGGAAAGGGGGCACACTTCCTCCAGAACCATCAGGCCGTTTTCCTTCAACGTAGATCCCGTCTCCACGATATCCACGATCACATCCGAGAGACCTACGATCGGTCCCAGCTCCACGGAGCCGTTTAATTTAATGATCTCCACCGTCTGATGCTTTTTATTGTAAAAATAATCCTTCGCGATCTTCGGATACTTGGTCGCCACCCGGATCTGTTCATGGTGCTGCAAAAGTTCTCCGGACGATTCCGGCCCACAGACACACATCCGGCAGGCGCCGAAACCCAAATCCAGCACTTCATAAATGTTTCGTCCTTCCTCCAGAATCGTATCCCGTCCGACAACGCCGATGTCTGCGGCGCCGTACTCCACGTAAGTGGGGACATCCGGTCCTTTGGCAAGGAAAAACCGCAGCTTTCGCTCTTCGTTTACAAAAATCAGCTTCCGTGTATCCTTATCCTTCATTTCCTCACAGGTGATGCCGATCTCTTCAAACAGTTTTAATGTCGTTTTCGCGAGACGGCCTTTCCCCAGTGCAAACGTTAAATATCTCATCTTTGTATTCCAATCCCTCATTTTTTATTACCGTTAAGTATAGTCAGCCAAAAAATCTTACCGTATGATGATACCTGCGGATTGCGGCACAGCATAAGTTCGATTACGCAAATTCAGGATTTGCTGCTTTGCATAAGTTCGATTACGCAAATTCAAAATTTGCTATCTCACTTATATCTCACTTAGATCTTATACCACAATCCTCAAAACATCATATGTAGTATACAATATCCTGCACATGGAACTGCTCCGCATACTTCTGGTATGTCTCCTCCGTATTTGCCTCATTCAGGGGCATCATCTCCACATTCTCCCCCTGCCGGCGCAGCACAAGAGCATCCCGGATCGCGTCCGCGTGTCTTTCCTCTTTATATACAAACCACTTTGTCCTGTTTTCAAAGGGAATCCGTATATTCTGCCGCCGCAACGCGCTCATCAGCTGCTCCACCACAACGGCAAATCCGATAGCCGGTGCTGATTTACCGAAAGCGCTCAGCAGATTGTCATAGCGGCCGCCCTTTACCACAGCCTCGCCGCTCCCGAAAGTGTAAGCGGAAAAAATAATACCGGTATAATAGTGCAGGTTGGAAACCATCGCCATCTCATAGAAAACATACTGCTCCACACCGTAAATGCGAAGAAGATCCTCCAGCTGCTCCAGACGATTCAGCGCGCCGTAAATTTTCGGATAATCCACCGCTTTTTCTTTGGCCTCCTGCAGCTTCACTTTCGTCAGCATCACATCTTTTAAGAGGCCAAACAGCCAGGTCAGATTTTCCTCCAGCTCCGCATGGGCGATCAGGTCTTCCACCCCGTAAAAATTGCGGTTTAACAGAAATTCCCGAATCTGGTTTTCGGTATCCTCCCCCAGATGGGACGCTTCAAACAACCCCTCCAGGAAATCCACATGTCCCACACTCACCTGAAACTCTTTCAGGCCTGCGCTCAGAAGAAGCTGTACCGCAAGTGCAATCATTTCCGCATCCGCCTCCACAGAAGCATCACCGATATACTCCGCCCCCGACTGTGTCGTCTCTTTTAACAGTCCCTGATAGCTGCTGTTATTGATAAATGTGCTTCCCGTGTAACAGAAACGAACGGGAACGTCGTCATCCATATAATACTTGGATGCACAGCGTGCGATGGACGGCGTGATATCGGGCCGCAGAACAAGCGTGTTTCCCTCCCGGTCAAAAAATTTGTACAGATCCTTTGACGGCGTCGTCCCGATCTCTTTCCCGAAAATATCAAAAAATTCAAACGTCGGCGTCTGAATCGGATGATATCCGTAGGATTTCAATACCGTATGTATTCTGTTCTCCAATACAAACTTTCTCTCACATTCATCACTGTATATATCGCGCACGCCTTCCGGCGTGTGTAATAACTGGTTTGCCATGAAAACCTCCCTCAGCAAATATTTTCGTGCTTTAGTGTATTAACGTGCTACTATAGTAGCACAGGAAACATCGCTATTATATTTCACAAAATCTGATATGCCAAGCGGTTTCTTCACACATAAGACAGCACCACTAAAAACGATCCCAATGCAAAATACTCTGTCTCACATCCGGCGTTATTGATTAAAATAACAGTCAAACACCGCCTTTGCCACCGGCACCGCGGAAGAGCTTCCGCTGCCGCCATCCTCCGCGATCACCGCGATGGCGATATCGGAGTAGCCGTCCTTAGAACCGTACCCGACAAACCAGCCGTGGCTGTTGCCCGCGCTGTCATACTCGGCTGAACCGGTTTTTCCCGCGGCATCATAGCTCTGCCCGCTTAAGGCCGTCGCTGTCCCGTAAGAAACCACCGCAGACATATATTCCTGCAAAATAGCCGCGTCAGATTCCGAGAGAATCGTGCCATACTCGGAAGAACGGTACTGTTTGACCACCGTTCCGTTTTCATTCTCCGTATGATCTACAATATAGGGTGTGTAAAGTACGCCATCCTGATCAATCGCCGCGGCGATCATCGCCATATGCAGAGGCGTCACCGAGGTGTCACCCTGACCGATTGCGGTCTGCATGATTTTTCCGGTACTGTCGTCCGACGACAGAGTAAAACTGCTGGCCGTTCCGGACAGGGTACCAGGCAGCGTGGTATTAAACAGCATATCCTCCATCAACGACTGAAAACTGCTGATATTCAGCGTCAGTCCGATGTTCGCGTAGGACGTGTTGCAGGAATTGGCAAAAGACGTAATCAGATCCTGCGTCCCATGCACCGAATTATGATAACAGTGAATCTCGTTTCCGTCTATGGACAGTTCACCCTCACAGGTAAAAGAATACGTGCTGTAATCGGAATTTTCATGGATATATTCCAGCGTCGTAAAAATCTTAAACACGGATCCCGGAGGATAAGAGCCGGAGGTAGCACGGTTTAAAAGCACGGAGTTGGAGTCGTCATTGACGATGGAATCCCACTCGCTCGCCAGCGTATTCGGGTCATAATCCGGCTTGGATACCATGGCGATCACCTTTCCTGTGGAGGCTTCCAGCACGACCACAGCGCCGTCATTGCTCCCCAGAGCATTGTAAGCCGCCGCCTGCACATCATAGTCCAGTGTAGTCACCACACTGTCGCCCATATTTTTCTCGTCCTTCAGATCATTCAGAATCTGATTCAGGAAAAACGAGTGAGAACGGAGCAAATTAAAGTTGTACGTAGATTCAATACCGGATTTTCCGTTATTAAAGTATCCGACCGCGTGGGCAAACATACGCCCATAGGGATAGGTCCGCGTTTCCGTACCGTCGTCGGAGACACTGGTGGTGGCAAGAACTTCCCCGTCGCCGGAGAGGATATCCCCGCGTATCACGTGCTCCGCATACAGATCCAGTCTGGAATTGTATGAGCTGTTGATCACGCTCTCACTTTTTACAATCTGAAAATAAGCCAGATATCCGATCAGCAGGCAGAACATCCCCACAAAAAGGTAAGTGATAATGAGAAATTCCCGGTTTTTACCAGATTTCCTCGATCTCGTCCTTCCGCCCGAAGCCCGACGAGCTTCTGCCGGATCCGCTGCTGCCTGTCGTGCTTTTCCCGTTTTTACTGCTCTTCCCGTTTTTTCCGTTTTTGCCGCTGTTTCCCGCCGTCTTGTTCCTGCCGTACCGGTCTTTGTTGTTGTCTTCCCGGACCGTGTACTCTTCTTTTTTTCGTTCTGACTGCCGTCCAGATCCAGAATCTCGATATCGTCGCGGATTAAGTCTTTTCTTTCTCTGCTCATCTGCCTCTCCTTCATCCTGTCTCAATATATAAAGGCCCTGTATGATCGCAAACATAATAATCGTACACAATATGGAACTTCCGCCGTAGCTGATCAGCGGCAGAGTAAGTCCGGTGGAGGGAATGCACTTGATCACGCCGCCGATATTTAAAAACACCTGGACGCCGTAGACACAACCCAGCCCCAGCGCGATCAGCCGGTAAAACGGATCCTTTAACTGCATCGCGATATTCAAAAACATGAGGAAACAACTCAGGCACACCAGGATAATACAGATGCCGAAAATTTCACCCATCTCCTCCACAATCGCCGCAAAGACAAAGTCCGAGGAGCCCACCGGGATTTTCTCCGGAAGCCCCTGATAAAGTCCCAGGCCAAACCATCCGCCGGTGCCGATGGCAAACAGCGACTGCGCCACCTGCCACCCGCTGCCGCTGATGTTGCCGAACGGGTCCAGCCAGGCAGTCACGCGGACGCGCACATGGGAAAACAGCTTCGCCGCCACCGCAGCCAGGCAGCCGACTCCAAGACCGCCGAAAAAGTAGAGCGGTTTTTTCGTCGCCGCGTAAAGCATGACAATGTAAGTGATAAAAAAGATCAGCGCCGCGCCCAGGTCTGTGGAAACCACAAGGATCAGCACATGAATAGCTGCCGCCACGGTCGTGATACAGACCTGTTTAAAGTCTGTAGACTGATAAAGCATACAGGCCACGAAGAACACAAAAATGATTTTTACAAACTCCGAAGGCTGGAACGTGATCCCGGCGATCGTAAACGAGAGGTACGCCCCGCCTGTCATCTGGCCCAGGACCAGCACCACGCCCAGCGCCAGAATGCCGATTGCGCAGTAGACCCAGGTAAACTTTCGCAGAAACTTCAGCTTCCGCACCAGCTGCGGCACAAAAATGGTGACCACCGATGCGATGACAGCGATTTCAAACTGCTTGATGGCACTCTCCAGATTCAGACGCGTCAGAATAATAAACCCGATAATCATCAGCATGCACATATGGTTGACCACCAGACGCGCCGCCCGCCGGTAAATCACACGGTAAATCAAAAACAGAAACAGCACAAAGGCGACCTGCGCCGCATAAAAAATCAGTATCTTAATCTGCATCTGCGCGGCAAAAAGCACGAGAAAAGCGTCCAGATGGATCAGCATCATGCAGGTCGTCTGGCTCTTGCACATCCGCCTCTGGCGCGCTTCATTTTTCACACTCAGAACAGCAAAGCTGTAATAGGTGTAGATCATAAACAGAAAGATCATCACATATTTCGATGATTCTGTGATCAGATGTAACATAAATTGCTCCTCTATACATCATCGGACAGTTCCAACACGGTCACTCCGTTGCGGTATACGAAAAACCCTCTTTTTCTTACGGCCTTTCCGCATCACTGTCCTATTTTTTCCTGTCTTTTTTAAGTGTCACTCTACGCCCCTGCGAAAATGTCCATTCGTAAATCCATCCTTCTGTGATGGCGCCTGCAACTCTTTCCCCTGTAAAAAACTCTGCTCATAATCCCGCAGAATCCGGCGCGCTTCCTCCCGGTTTTCCCGCACAAATGTAATCCGGAAGGAACCAAAGGCAAGCCGCCTCACCTGCTCCGCCTGGTGAAACAGATATAAAGGCTGGCTGTTGTAAATGACATTATAACAGTCTTTGCAGTTTCTGTGAACATAGAATTTTTTATGATAGCGATCAGACAGAGAAAGCTCTGTCCCGGGATTTTCCCCTTTCAGGCAGTGCAGGTAATTCTTGTACACGCACTGCGCGGAAATCATCACCGGCGTTTCGCCGTAAAGGCAGAACTCCGCTTTCGCATTGGACATATGTGCCAGCTCCTTCTGATTCAGTTCCGGGGAAGCGGTATACTGGCGGAACCCCGTTTTTTCAAACGCAAGGCAAGCTATATCGGAAAAGACGTACAGGTTGGAATCCAGGGAAATCTGTTCCGGATTCAAATGCAGTTCCCGCATGCAAAAACCCAGGCTGTCGTAGCTTCTCACCCAGACGGTGTCAAAACCACGGAGGATATCCTGCCACTCTTTTTTCAGATAAAAAACCGATGTATTTTCCCTGAAAATGTATGGGAAACACAAAGCCGCCTGCTTTCCTG
>JAJBTR010000392.1 GCA_020860745.1 Lachnospiraceae bacterium
TTAAATTCAGCATTTATCTTATGTTTAAAATTTCTTCATGAAACAACCCTGTAGAAAAGCATTGTGAAATGCACTTGTAAAGTTACTTTTTACTCTGCTGACCCTGAGATCGGTGTGATAACGATATTTTCCGCGCTGATTCCGGTTTTTCGCTTTACAATGTCCTCCACCTGAGCCCGCTTCGCATCCGTGACATCCCCCATATCAAGCACGACATCCGCCGTGTCATCGGTGATGCTCACCACGACATCCGTAAAACCTTTTGCCGCCAGCAGCAGCTCCGCTGCGTTTTCCCGCTCCGCCACATCGGTCATGGCAACCATAGCGTCCACGGCGTCCTGTTTCTGCGCATCCGTAAGGGATGTGCTGTTAATAATTTCCAGCAAAGCCTCCTTATTTTTCGACCGCACCTGCTCCCGACTCAATTTTACCTCGGCAGCATAGTCCACTGTACTCTCAGCGGAAGTCAGAACAGTCTCTCCGGCTGCAGAGCTGTCCGTATCCACGGAATCCCCACCAGTGCTGTCCTCATCCGTTCCGGTATCCGTGTCCGTATTCTCCGTGCCATCGCTCCTGGCCGACGCCGCATCTGTTTCCGTTTCCGCCCCAGCGGCTGCCGTATCCGTATTCTCCTCCGTATCAGTAAAAATTTCCGCCACGGAGTCTTCCTCGGATATTTCATATGTATCAGCCACCTCATCCGCGGTCGTCTCCACAGCTTCATCTGCTGTTGTCTGAGTGTAACTGATATAGCCCGCCACCGCAATCATCAATGCCAGCGCCGTAATAATAATCTGGTTTTTCCGAAATACTTTTTTCACTCTGACCCCTCCTGTACATTTTCCATCTTAACTACCTTTATTTTATGTGCTTCCAATCCAAATAATGCTTCCACTGCCTCAGAAATATTCGACGCAACCGTGCTGTTTCCGCCGCCCTCCGCCACCACCAGAACACCCTCAATCGCAGGAACAATTTCTTTGCTGACAAACGGCTCCTCCTCACTGTCCGTGAATACCGTCGCCTCACTGCTCTCCGTGCGGGTATCGGATGTTCCGCCCTCCTGTGAGGATGAATCCTCCTGCGAACAGGTCACATCCTTTTCCACCACGGCCTCTCCGCTATCCTGAAAAGTAATCATCACCTCCACAGCCCCAACACCCTCCATCCGGGATAAAATATCCGCCAGACGGCTCTCCATCTCCGCCTCATAATCGGTGGCTGTAACCGTATCTGAGGTTTCCGAAAGCGCATCCGTCTCCCCGGATCCGGAAGAGGATTCGCCGCAGCTGGATGGAAAGACGATGACCAGCAACAACACACCGGTCAGAAACAGAATCAGGCACTGATCCTTTTTTGGTTTTTTCTTTTTCCATATATTCTTCCAGTCCTTCATTCCGCAAGATCCTCCGTCAGTCTGGATTCAAACTCTTCATACACCTTCGCCTGCACCTCCTCCATCCCGGACCAATCCATATCCGCCGCATTCTGTTCCTCCATCTGTAAGATAATCTCTTCCTCCCAGCCGTTCATCCCCATGAAAGAAATCAGCGGTTTCATCAGCACAGCGATCAGGATAAGACCCGCAAAAAAACGGATATATTTTACGTACTTCTGATCTGGCAGAATCTGCAGCGCCATGGTCAGAAAAATCACCAGGCAGACCATCTGCTTTACCCAGGACATCAGTTCCGAAAGCATATTACCCTCCCGTCTTTCAGGCATTTCGTAATCTGCCGCAAATTCTTTCACGCCGCATCAGCGCACCGCTGTAATGACAATAGCGATAGTGAGCAGAATCATCAGAATACCGGTGAGCAGCGTCTTCAGAAGAAGTCCCGCACTTTCGCCGATACTGTCAATGCAGTTACAGACCTGCGCGCTTGCAAAGGGCTGTATCATCGCTCCGGTCGCCTTAAACATCAGGAAAAAGAGAAACATTTTGACAACCGGAACAAACGACACACCGACCACCACGATCATCGCCGCCACGCCGACGCCGTTTTTTATCACCAGCGCAGATCCCAGAAAAATATTCCCCACAGTCTCCGTAACGCTGCCAAGTCCCGGAATCATCCCCAATACTTTTGTCACAGACATTTTTTTCAGATTATCTACCGACGGTGCAATCATCGCCTCAATCACATTGATTCCGGTTACGCCGGCCAGCAGTGCCCGGAGGCTCCACTGAATCAGATTCCGGATCAGCGCGGTCAGACGAGAGATCATTTTTCCCCCGGTGAGGCAGTTCAGCATCTGAAAAACAGCAAAAACATGAATGACCGGCGCTATGACAGAGGCAAGCAGCCGCTCCACCAGCCAGATGACCCCGACCGCAATCTGATAAAAAGCAGCCGCTGTCGCCTGGGCTGAGGCAAAAATCAGCGTCATGGAAAATGCCGGTATCACCGCCTCCATCATCGCCACAGTCTGACTCATCACATCCTCAAACATTCCGGACACAACCAGATACGACCGCGTCAGCAGCACCAGCAGTACCAGAAAAAAAGATAAAACCCCGTCCTGGAAATCTGACTGTTTTCAAACACATCAATAAAATTGTGAAAAAATGCAAACGCCATCGTCAGGATCAGAATGCGGACCAGAATACTTTTATACTCCGCTGCATCTGAAAAAATAAGAGGCCTCACTACATTCCACACATCCCCGGCAGAAATTTCCGTATCCGTATCCAGGATGCCCGTCACAATGTCAGCAAAAGAAATATCCTGCATAACCTCATTCTCCGCCAGAATATCATCCGCGCCATCCAGATCCAGCTCTTCCAGAAGCGCTTCCGTCAGATCCTCAATATCCTCTCCCAGCATATCGCTGTCATCCTCTGCAGCGGGACTGTTCTCCCTGGCGGAATCTCCCGCATTCTCCGCCATGGAACCAACCTCCCCCGCCAGAGCAGGCAGGGGACTTACTATCCACAGACCCGCAGCCGCCAGACAGGACAGCAGCAGAACTCTTCTCGTCTTTTTCATACACCCATCAATCCTTCCACGGTCTCAATCAGCGCCAGAAGAACAGGCACGCTGACCGCCATAATGGATAATTTTGCAAACACTTCAATCTGTTTGCCGAGCGTTCCGTATCCGGCATCCCCGCAGATCTGTGTGGCAAACTCCGCGACATAAGTGATGCCGATCATTTTCAGCAAAACCCGTATCATAGAGGAATCCACCCCCAGGTAATCCTGGATCTGCCGGATGGTATCCATCACCGCGCCAAGCTTCTCAACGGAAAAACCCAGGATCAGCAGCGCTGTGCCCAGACTGATATAGAGTGCATACTCTCTTCTTTGCTGCTGGAAAAGCAGGGCCATGATAACTCCCGCAAATCCGATCATGACTACCCGGATCATCTGTCTCTCACCTCCCCCCCCGCATTACAATCAGAGCGAAAACAGATCCTGGATTTCTTCAAACAGATCATATATGTAGGGAACAATCCAGAACAGAACGATAATCAGCCCGGCCAGGCTGGCCAGAAACGCGTGTTCCTCCCTGCCGCTGTGCTTCAGTACCTGTCCGATCACAGTCACCAGGATACCGACCGCCGCTATTTTAAACAAAAGATTTACATCCATACACTTCCCCCGCCTGTTCCGGAACATAGTTGCAGAGCCATGAATATTGCGAAACACGGCGGCTGCCGTCTCACGATGCAGCTCACACACATGAAACCAGACTCCTCTGTCTCCTTCTTCCTGACATCAATTACAGGAGGACTAGAATGACCATCACTCCAACCGCCACAGAAAGATAAGCGTAAAGCCTTCTTTTCTCCGCCATCACCTTTTCCGCCTCCTCCAGTTTTTGCTCCAGGCGTTCCCTGCAGCGATGAAGATGGCTGACCTGCGCCTCAGCATCCAGATAACCCAGATTTCTCCCTGTCTCCAGAAGAATATCGAGCTCCTCTCCCGACAGCATCAGCCGTCTCTGTTCATTCTGAAAATAAAAGCGCCAGACTGACTCCAGATCCCCGCAGGAAGCTTCCCGCAGCCTGTCAGCGATTTTTTTCATCACCTCACCTGCCGGCCCATGGTATTTTTCCGTCAGCCGTCCCAGAGCCTCCGCCATCGTCAGCCGTTCGTAACGGATTTCTCCGGCAAGAAGGCTCAGAATTCGAATCAGGGAGAGAAGCACATCCCTGTGATACTCCTGTTTTTCCGCCAGAGCGCCCGCATATCCGATGCAGGCAGACAGAATCAGGACGGATCCGATTAACTTTGCCACTGCTATTCCTTTCTTTTTCTTTGCACACCGGAGTACACACAGATTGAATTTTAAACAGTACAGGCACTGAACAGTTGCGAACTGTCATCTGTCTCCATGCAGATCAGTTTTCCTTCCTGGTCAAAAACACGATACTCCCGCACGCCCGCGGCACAGGAAAGCACAACATACCGTTGAAACAACTTTTCCTTTCTGTAAATATCCCACCCCGGCTTTTCCCAAAGCTCCTCCACATCGCGGCTGTGTATCGTCGCCAGAATCCGGCAGCCGCAGCGGACAGCATAGCGCAGCGCCTCCATATCCGCCTGTCCGCCAATCTCATCCGCCGCAAGCACCTCCGGCGACATTGACCGCACCATGAGCATCATCCCCGTTTCTTTTGGACAGCCATCCAGCACGTCCGTCCTGAAACCGACGTCATTCTGCGGAACACCGCGGATGCACCCGGCAATCTCAGAACGCTCGTCCACCAGTCCGACCTTTTTCCCCGCAACATGGTTATCTCCATCTGAGAGCAGACGCACCAGATCGCGAAGCAGCGTTGTTTTTCCGATCCCCGGTGTGGAAAGAAGCAGCGTGTCCAGGAATTCTGTTCCGCGGCGGAGCTCCGGAAAAATCCGGGCAGTGCACCCTTTATGCTCCGCAGCAACCCGGATATTCAGATAAGATATGGGGTAAATCCTCCGTATTTTTCCATTTTCCACGGAAACCTGTCCGCAGATGCCGATCCGGTGACCGCCCTTGACCGTAAGAAACCCCTGCTTTACCTCCTCCTCATAAGCATAAAAAGAATAATCTGGCATAAACGTACACATCTGCTCCAGATCCTCCCGCCGCATCCGAACACAGGAATTATCCGGTTTCCTGACCAGTTCAATGTCGCGAAGATATAATTCCCCTTCCGCTGTCAGGAACATCAGATACTGATCAGTGCGCACCCGGATTTCCTCCAGACTGCGGTCAAATATGCCGCTTTTTTCGATTTGCTCCCTCAGACGCAGGGGAAGCAGGCGAATAATCTGCTGCATCTTTTTTCATCCTCTCTGCTGATATCTCTGCCCGGAAATATTCAGACTGCGCAGCGCAAAAGCACTGTACAACCGGGCATTTTCTTTTTCAGCCTAAGATAATATATGGAAATCCGGACAAGATAGAACCGAAAACGCAAAAAACTCTGATCTGGGCGCTCAAAACAGAAAAAACACCTTGACCGGAGTTATCTTCATACTATACAATAGAAAAGTATTGGATTAAAAGAAACGAAACATATACAAAGGAACGGTGAAATCATGTACAAGACAAATTTTGACTTTATTGTGGAAAAAGCAAGAGCCTCCGTCACTCCGGTGCGCGTGGTGATTGCCGGCGCGGAAGCGGAAAACATCCTCCTCGGCGCGTTTCAGGCGGAAGCGGAAGGATTTGCAAAGCTGATTCTTCTCGGCAATGAGAATCAGATCATCACGATGCTGAAAGACCTGAGCCTCTTCTCCCGGGAATACACCATTGTAAATGTCCCGGAAGAGCAAAATGTCGTCCAGGCGGCCATTGATCTGATCAAAGAAGGCAAAGCGGACATGCTGATGCGCGGCAATGTCCAGACACGCGATTTTCTGATGCCGATTCTCGACAGGAAAAACAACCTGATTGAGAAAGGACGTCTGCTCTCCCACATCACATTCTTAAAGATTCCGGAGTACCGGAGAATTCTGGCAGTTTCTGATGTAACGGTCATTGTTGAGCCAAATATGAACCAGCGCAAAAAGATCGTGCAGAACATGGTCGGCACTCTGACAGCTCTGGGCTATGAGCATCCGAATATCGCCCTGATGACACTGATTGAAAAACCCGCTTTCCATATGAAAGATACGGTAGAGGCGCAGACCATCGTCCGGGAACACAGAGAGCACCCGATCGCGGATTGTGAACTGGTCGGCCCCATCGCATATGACCTGATCATCAGCAAAGAGGCCGCCCGCCTGAAAGGGTTTGACTGTGACCTCTGCGGTGAATTTGACGGCATCATCACACCGAACCTGCTGACCGGCAACACGCTGGTAAAGGCGATGCAGATTCACGGACACGCTTCCAGCTGCGGGGTTCTGGTCGGCGCCAACATTCCAATCGCCATCATTTCCCGCTCCGACCCGAAAGAGCAGTCTTATCTGTCGCTGGCAGCCTGCGCAGCGCTGCAGAAGACAGCGGTGGAGTGGAGCCTGTAATCAGAAAGTGTACTATTGCTAAAACGTTTTTTTCAGAAAAATCCTGCTGCAGATGCAGCAGGATTTTTTTATTACAGGTTTCATTTCAAATCATATATTCTGATACCTTATTTTTTTGTGATATACCCCTGTGCTTTTAACAGCTCCGCACAGAGCACCGCTCCGCCGGCAGCGCCGCGGACGGTATTGTGAGAAAGCCCGACAAACTTCCAGTCATAGACCGTATCCTCTCTCAGTCGGCCGACGGAAACGCCCATCCCATTCTCATACTCCACGTCAAGCTGAACCTGGGGACGGTTGTCCTCCTCCATATACCGGATAAACTGCTTCGGCGCACTGGGAAGCCCCAATTCCTGCGGGATTCCGGAAAACGATGCCAGTTTCTCCAGCAGCTGCTCCCTGGTCGGGTTCTTGCGGAATTTCACAAACACCGCTGCAGTGTGGCCATTTAACACCGGTACGCGGATGCACTGACAGGTGATCACAGGAGATGCAGCCGGGACAATCACGCCCGCCTCCTCGTCAAGCTTACCCCAGAGACGCAGCGGCTCTTTCTCGGACTTTTCCTCCTCGCCGCCGATATAGGGAATGATATTCTCCACCATCTCGGGCCAGTCTTTAAATGTCTTGCCCGCACCGGAAATTGCCTGATAAGTGGTGGCAACCACCTCGTACGGTTCAAACTCCTTCCATGCAGTAAGCACCGGTGCATAGGACTGAATGGAACAGTTCGGCTTTACCGCAATAAATCCTCTGGTCGTGCCAAGGCGCTTCTTCTGATATTTGATTACTTCCATGTGCTCCGGGTTGATTTCCGGGACAACCATGGGAACATCCGGCGTCCAGCGGTGTGCGCTGTTGTTGGAAACCACCGGGGTCTCTGTCTTCGCATACGCTTCCTCGATCGCCTTGATCTCGTCTTTCGACATATCCACAGCGCTGAATACGAAATCCACATCAGCCGCCACTTTTTCCACCTCGTTGACATTTTTCACAATGATGTCTTTTACCGCTTCCGGCATCGGGGTCGTCATCTTCCAGCGACCGCCGACCGCATCCTCATAGCGTTTTCCCGCAGATCTCGCGCTGGCCGCGATGGTCGTCACCTCAAACCAGGGATGATTTTCCAGAAGAGAGATAAATCTCTGACCAACCATGCCGGTTCCGCCTAAAATTCCGACTTTCAACTTTTCACTCATTCTCATTTCCTCCGAATTCTGACCACGGATACCTCCACATCCCGGTCTGATTCCCCCGTATATACATTCTGCGCATCGTGTCCGCCTTGCGCGAACACTTGTCGCTCTGTTGGCTATATTACCGCAAGTCAGAGTAAAATGCAAGTCTGATTTTTCTCTTTTTATTATTTTGCCGCTGATTCATACTGAAAAGTGAATACACAACTATGATCTCAGCCGATTTTCATCATCCAGCCAGTCGTTCTCAAGATACTCACGCTCAATCTTAATCACTTTCTCCATCGCCTCTTTCCCCGGCGCACCGATCGTCAGACGCTTGTTAACACAGGTTTCCATGGAAATCGCCTCGTAGATATCCTCCTCAAACACGGGACTGATCGCTTTTAACTCCTCCAGCGACATATCATCAATCGCGATATTCTTATCAATACAGTACAGCACAATCTGCCCGACGATGCCGTGGGCATCCCGGAACGGAACGCCATGGTTGACCAGGTAATCCGCCGCATCCGTTGCGTTGGTAAAACCGTGGCGGGCACTGTCGCTCATTACATCCTTATGAAACTGCATCGTGGAGATCATTCCGGTAAACAGCGCCAGACATCCCTTCACCGTGTCGATCGCGTCAAAGGTCAGTTCCTTATCCTCCTGCATGTCCTTATTGTAGGCCAAAGGAATTCCTTTCATCGTCGTCAGCAGGGAAACCAGCGCGCCGTAGACCCGCCCGGTCTTTCCGCGAACCAGCTCCGCGATATCCGGATTTTTCTTCTGCGGCATGATGCTGCTGCCCGTGCTGTAGGCATCGTCAATCTCCACAAAACGATACTCATTTGAGTTCCAGATAATAATCTCCTCACAGAAACGGCTCAGATGCATCATGATTGTGGACAATGCAGACAAAAACTCAATCAGGTAATCGCGGTCCGACACAGAATCCATACTGTTGAGCATGGGACCGTCAAATCCCATCAGTTCTGCCGTGTATTCCCGATCCAGCGGATAGGTCGTCCCGGCGAGCGCCCCGGCTCCCAGAGGGCAGTAATTCATCCTGTCATAGATGTCATGCAGACGGCTTCTGTCCCGCTTGAACATCTCAAAATAAGCGCCGACATGGTGCGCCAGCGTCACCGGCTGCGCCTTCTGCAGGTGGGTAAATCCCGGCATAATCGTCTCTGTATTTTCCTCCATGATCTTCAGCAGCGCCTGCAGCAGATCCCGGATCAGTTCATCCGTATAAAGGACCTCCAGACGCGTGTAGAGCCGCATATCCAGAGCCACCTGGTCGTTCCTGCTGCGCCCCGTGTGCAGCTTCTTTCCCGTGTCGCCGAGGCGGTCGATCAGGTTTGCCTCCACAAAACTGTGAATATCCTCATACTCCTCCGTGATGGCAAGCCTGCCTTCCTCCACATCCGCGCGAATCTCATCCAGGGTTTTTACGATGGCCTGCATCTCCTCTTTCGTCAGAATGCCCTGTTTTCCGAGCATGCACACGTGGGCAATGCTGCCCTCGATATCCTGCTTGTACAGTTTTTTATCAAATGAGATGGACGCGTTGAAATTGTAGACCAGCCTGTCCGTCTCCTTTGTGAATCTTCCTCCCCATAATTGTGCCATAGTACATTTCCTCCTGAATACTACTTAAATATTACTCGGTTATCATAAAGGTTTCCTTCACCTGCATGTCAACCCACATACGATTTTACATGATATAAACACTTTTTTTGCATTTTTCTAAGCAGATGTTACATGATACAAGCACCTTTTTGCATTTTCTAAGCAGATGGACAGCAATTTTTCTGCATTTCCCGTCTCTCCATCTCGGAAAAAACACAGCCGCAGTAATCCTGCCGATATAAGCCGTAATCCTTCGAAAGTTCGATTGAACGCTTATACCCATCCCTTTTCTTGAAATCAGAGAGTAGATATTTTGCTCCCATGCTGCATGGTTCAATACTCCCATTTTTTTCCCAGTCATTTTTATCAGGGCAATCCAGCCTGCAACCGTTTCCGCTGTACTCCGCGGCCATCCGCTGCCCGATTTCATTGAGAACTTCCGCATTCTTCAGTGGACTGATCGTCAATGTCGTGGTAAAATAATCATATCCTCGCTCCGCGGCCAGCTTTGCCGTCTCAGACAGGCGCAGTTCAAAGCATTTTCGGCACCGTTCTCCTCCCTCGGGAATATGCTCCAGCCCCCGAACCGCCTCAAAAAAACGTTCCGGCTCATAGTTTCCCTCCGCAAAAGTGACCGGATGTACCGTGGGCAATTCCGCGATCAACCGCTTCTGCTCCTCCACTCTGTGATGATACTCCTCCGCATCCGTGATGTTTGGATTGTAATAAAACACGGTGATGGAAAAATATTGAGAGAGATTCTCCAGCACATAGCTGCTGCAGGGTGCACAGCAGCTGTGAAGCAGGAGGGTCGGAACCTTGCCCTGTGCCTGTAATTCTGCAATTATTTTATCCAGTTCTTTTTGGTAATTTCGTTTCATACGCGATATTATAATAGATAAAATAAGAAAAGTACAGTGCCAGTTTTCACAGATTAAGATCTCCAATCCCATTTAAAATCAATGCAGCAAAAGCCTGTGCAGTTCTCAGAATCAAAGATTCCACTTTCCTTCCCTGCTTCTACAGTCACATTGCCAGTTTTTTCATATTATAATTTATACCATCAAACAGGGAGACATGATCATGAACAGGGTTTTCTCAGTGAATCATGTATACTATGCCTATCACACCATGCAGGGGGAAACTCCCGCTTTATCAGATATCAGTTTTGATGTGGCGCCGAAGGAATTCCTCGCCATCGTAGGCCCATCCGGCTGCGGCAAATCCACACTGCTGAATTTGCTCAGCGGCCTGCTTCAGCCGGAATCCGGATCCATTTTACTAAACGGGGAGCCGCTGAACGCGAAAAGCCGACTTCGGCTCGGCTATATGCTGC
>JAJBTR010000146.1 GCA_020860745.1 Lachnospiraceae bacterium
CTCTAAACTCAATCTACGATCTTCTTGATTTCGTTAAGAGGACACAGGTTTCCGTATGCCCCGTGAAAGGAAAACAATCAAATGGATACGCTCCCTCCGCCCGATATCCGTTGGACGAAAAAAATTTCAAATCCCTTGCCTGAGTCTCCGGGTTGCAGGAAATATATACAATCCGTCTCGGGCGCAGTCGCACGACGGACGCCATAAAAATCTCATCGCTGCCGCTCCGCGGCGGATCTATAAAGACCACATCCGCACGTTCTCCCTGCTCCGCCATCTGCAGCATGATTTTTCCTGCGTCCGCGGTATAAAAAGAAATATTTTTCTTGTCATTTCTCTTCGCGTTGCGGACGGCATCCCGCACCGCATCCCGGTTGAGCTCAACGCCGATCACTTCCCGCGCGCGGTCCGCCGCGCAGATTCCGATGGTTCCGATGCCGCAGTAGGCGTCAATCACACGCTCTCTCCCCGTCAGTCCTGCCAGTTCAATCGCCTTCGCATAAAGCTTTTCCGTCTGCACCGGGTTGACCTGATAAAACGACTTCGGCGAGATACGAAACGTCTGTCCGCAGAGGACATCCTCGATATAACCCCTGCCGTAGATCACGGTTTCTTTTTCGCCCAGAACCATGCTGGTCTTCTTATTATTTACATTTATCACGATTGTAGTGATCTCCGGATGAAGTTTTCGCAGGGCTTTTACAAAATTATTTTTAGAGGGCAGGATCGGAGACCCCAGCACCAGCACCACCATGATTTCCCCCGTGGCAAAAGCGCGTCGCACCAGCACATGGCGCAAAAGCCCGTATCCGGTATCCTCATCATAGGTCTTAATTTTAAAAGAGCGGAGCATCCCGCGAATGTCACGGATGATGGCGTCCGCCTTCTCATCCTCAATCAGACAATCGTCCACCGCCACCACCCGGTGCGTTTTTTCCTCATAGACACCGGAAATGATGGTTCCGTCCGGCCTCCGGTCAAAGACGGCATGCACTTTATTCCTGTAATGATATGGATTTTCCATTCCAACCATCGGGTACACCCGGCAGAAAGGTTTCAGCAGTTTCCGCACCTGCTCCTGTTTCATCTCCAGCTGCTTTTTATAGGAAATATCCTGATACTGGCAACCGCCGCACTTTTTGTAAACAGGACATATTTCTGCTTTATTCATCCGTCTGCACGCTCCTTCTATTCGATAGATGCCTGTCAGTTCCCGGCACTTTCACAATAGAGTTTACCTGTTTCAAAGAGGAAATACAACCCTGTTCTTTTTCACAAATTTTCTACACCCCGCGGATTGTTTTATTCAAAAAATGACTTTGCTTATCCAACAAAAAGAACCGCCACCATTTGCTCCAATGATGACGGTTCCCTACGCTGTGTCTGAATCCTGTCTGTCTTTACTACTCCTCATCTTCTGCCGTAAAAGCTCTCATACTGGCTAAATACGGCTCGGAGCAAAGCGCAAGACCTTCCCTAAGGTTTTCCCCAAACTTCTTAAAGATCTTCAACATTTCATTCACCTCTTTTCCTTTCGTGATGCTTGCATTATATTCCATGTCCCGTTATAATACTTGCCAGAAGCGCATAAAAAGTAGCCAAATCTTGCAAAAAGAGCCATCGATTCCCAGTGCAGTGATATCCGAGACAGGCTCGCTGTGTTCACGACTGAATATAAATATAAGGAAAATGCTATGCCACTCTGGTATGAAAGAATTAATTACGAATTTGAAATTTACAACAAAAAATCGGTTCACGTCCCGCCGCACCTCCATAAGCTGATCGAGATGATCTATGTCACGCGTGGTACGCTGGAGCTCGGCGTCGGGACGGAACTCTACCACATGGACTGCAATGATTTCGCCGTGATTTTTCCCGATGTAATCCACCATTATCAGGTTTTTTCAGAAAAACCTTCTCACGCGATTTATCTGCAGGCAAGTCCCGACTTTGCACCGATGTACACCTCGCTGCTCCAGAACTCCTGCCCGGCCGATCCGGTCATTCACTCCGATTCGGTGCACCCTGATATCGCTTACGCGATGAAAACGCTCCTTCGCACGGAGGACTCCGACAAGGAGCATATTATTCCGGGTGCGTTTACGCAAATCATCCTCACGCATGCGTTTCTGCATTATAATTTTGTAGAAAAAAGTTCCGTGGGAAGCAACGATATCATCTACCAGACCGTCGCCTACGCCGCGGAACATTTTATGGAAAATATCACGCTCCCGAAAATGGCACACGACCTGGGATTCAGCCCGTATGCCATCTCCCGGGTGTTTTCCGGAACATTTCACACTAATTTTAATCAGTATATCAATTCTCTGCGGCTCGAATATGCCCAGCAGCAGATCCTGTACACAGACCAGAGCATCACTGACATCTGCTTTCTGGTCGGTTTTAACAGCCAGCGCACATTTAACCGCGCATTTCAGGAACAGTACGGAATGACGCCGCGGGAGTACCGCAAAGAAAGAAGGCTGACAACAGACTAAAAGATCCATTGTCAGCCGCCTTGTCTTTCATTTTTCCTGCGTTTTTTAACTCCTCTTTCTCTATGGCACCGTCTAAAAACCCTTTCCGCGGGCAGTTTTTTCATAGTCGGTCTCTTTCGTCTTCACCATCTTTACCCTGCGGCGCGCAGACAGAACCACCGCAACCGCGGCGGCCGCCACGCCCAGCACCCAGGCCCAGACCGGAACATCACGGATATCATAGCAACGGACGTGAATCCACATCTGATTGATTTTTTCACTGGTCTTCGTGTCAAAATATACCATAATGGAAGCTCGTTCCAGCGTTTCTTCCGAGGGATATTGGGCCGCCAGCTGACGGTTCACCTGGTCAGCCGGAGCAGTGATCACATAGTTCTCATCCGCACTGTCGCCGCTGAAGAAATATCCCAGGGGATAGCATTCCGTCTCTTCCTCCTCATCCTCCGCACCGTAACACCACTCGGCATACTCGAAAATCCTTGTATCCTCTCCGCCGGAGATGACCGAAGTGTAACCGACGTAATACATATTCCGGATTACATTATCCGGGCGGGAGACATAATTGATAAACGCCTCCGCCGCATGCTGTTTTGCCGCATCGTCCCCGATGCCGCTCTTTAGCATAACCCACCCGTCAAAATAAATATTGGTGGACTCCGCCGGAACCGTGAAGCACAGCTCCATATCGTCCTCCTCCGCCTGATCCAGGGTATAGACGCCGTCCCCCGACCACTGAAGATTCGCCACCACTTTGCCGGTAATCATATCCGCCTTGCCGGAGTCGCTCTCCAGTGAGTAGGCATTCTCTATCACACTCGACAGATAATCTTCCACGGCAGCGATCGTCTCATCGGAGACGTCGTTCATCTCCTCCTCCAGCCGCTGCGCATAATCCGGGTCAGACAAAAACTCCTCCGAAGTCAGCAGTTCCGATTTTAACGCACCCAATGCGGCAAAATACGAGTCACGGACATTATCCTTAATCGTAATCTGTCTCCGGTAATCCGGATTGTTTAAAATCGTCCAGCTTGAAGCGTCCTCCTCAGACACTGCCTCCGGATTATAGACAATGCCGGTGACGCCCCACATATAACCGGCCATATACCGGCTCCATCTCTCCCCATTGATCTCATGACTGTCAAAAATCTCCTGTATATAGGGGGAAACGCCGATGCTGTAATAATTATTGCTGTCTGCCGTATCAAAAAAATCATCTGACAGCGGCACCAGCATGTCCTCCGCCATCAGCTTCATCACCATATACTCCGAGGGGCATACCAGGTCAAACTCATCCCCCAGCGTCAGCATATTATATAGATCCTCATTGGTGCCAAAGGTAGAATACTCCACATTTACTTTGATTCCGTAAGTTTCATAGTACCACTCCTCAAAATCATCGATCATGGAGTTTACCCCGATGATGTCCCCGCTCTCCAGATCAATGGTCTCCTCCTCGTCCCAGTCGCCCAGGTCAATATACTCCTCCCAGTTACTGACCCGGAGGGTAACCTCAGCAGGCGATGCCGCCTCCTCCGCACCCCAGGCACTCACAGTCAAATCGGACAGCGGACCGGTTCCCGACTGGACCAGACTTCCCATTATTAACATGACCGCTGCAACCGCCAGCCATTTTCTGACTCTTATCATTCTGTTTCCACCTTATCTATCTAAAGTACTTTTAGAGAAAACACATCACAATTCCGCATCAGATTTTACATAGTATTCGCAATAAAACCCGCTGCTCTTTCGCCACGGAAAAAATCTTTTCTCATCCTGTTTACACATCAGAAGGTGTCCGGCCCGTCTCCTTTTTCTGCCGTCGGACATACACATTCATGCAGATCACAATCAGCACCACGAGGGCAAAAATTACGGTAGACAGCGCCCACAGTGCCGTCTTAATCTCCGTCTGCGCTCCTTTTGTCGCATTCACCACGTAAGTGCTGATCGTGTCAAAGGTCGCCGGCTTCGTATACGTCGCAATAAAATAATCGTCCAGTGAAAGTGTCACCGCCAGCGCAAACCCGGACACAACGCCCGGCGCCAGCTGCGGCAGAACCACAGTCCGCAGCGCACTGGCCGGGGTCGCCCCCAGGTCAAGCGCCGCCTCGTAAATGCTCGGGTCCATCTGTTTCAGCCTCGGTATGACAGACAGGTAGACAAAAGGCGCACACAGCACCACATGCCCCGCCACCAACGGGACAAAGGTATCCTTGTTCACGCCAAAGGCGACCACAAGCAGGATACAGATGGAAAACCCCGTCACCACATCGGCATTGACCACCGGCACCTGATTCATGGTGGAAAGAAAAGCCGCAGCGCCATTTTTCGAGTAAAAACTGCCGATGGCACCCAGCGTCCCGAGAACAGCAGCGATCGCCGCGGAGCCCAGCGCCAGCAGGACGGTTCCGCGGATCATTTTTAACAGCTCCTCCGTCGTAAAGAGAGTCACATAATTATGCAGGGAAAATCCCCGGATTGCTCCGATGTGCGTCGCCGTCGTAAAACTGTACACCATCAGAATCAGAATCGGCGCGTACAGGAAAAGCAGCACCAGCGAAATAAAAGTACTTTTTCCAATTGATTTTTTCAAAGCAGCGCACCTCCCCTCCGCGTCTGTTCCTCTTTCTCACCGCCCGTCAGAAGCGTAAACAGACAGATAATTGCCAGCAAGACCAGCGCGATCATGGAACCTCCGTGCCAGTCGTAGGCGGAAAAATAACTTCCGATCAGACTTCCCATGATATAGGTACTGTTATACAGCATATCCAGTACTACGTAATTTGTCATGGCCGGCAAGAATACCATGGACACGCCGCTGATAATCCCCGGCACGGAAAGCGGCAGCGTCACAGTCAGAAAAGCCTTTTTTGCGTCCGCTCCCAGATCCATGGCCGCCTCGATGAGCGCGCCGTCCAGCCTGGATATCGTCGTGTAGATCGGCAATATCATAAAAGGGAGAAAGTCATAGGTCATGCCGACAATCGTATTAAAAAAGGGATAATACGCCATATTTCCCTCGATCAGCGTCAGAATCTCCTTGAGCGCCGTCAGCCGGAGAGAAAAATTGATCCACATGGGCATGATAAACAGCATCAGCAGCACAGACCGGTTCTTCAGCTTACTCATTGCCAGGATATAAGCGGTGGGATAGGCGATGGCCAGGCTTACCGCTGTCGTTACCAGCGCCACTGCTAAACTGTAAACGAGGGTGCCAAGCGTATTCGCGTTCGTAAAAAAGGAGACCAGGTTCGCCATCGTCGGCTCGCCCTCCCCATTTGTAAACGAGAAAAAGAGCAGCACCGCCAGGGGCGCCACCACAAAAATCAGCAGAAATATGGCATAGGGAATCCCCAGCATTTTTCTAGAAAAGCGCATTTTTTTCAACCGTGTATCTTCCTCTTTCTCTTCAAGCTCAAAATCCGTTACTGATGATACCTGCGGATTGACCCTGGTATCATCACTTCTTCAGGTAAAACCGCATTTTCTCCACCGGCATAATCAGTCCCACATAGTCGTCCATGTTCCACAGATACTCATCATTGACGATAAAATCATGATCCAGGTCCGTATGCACCACATAGCTGTAATGGTCTCCCATATAGATCAGGTCGCTGATATAGCCGTGCACAAGTCCCTCCTCGGCCTCATCCGTCATACGGATATCCTGCGCCTCAATCTCCACCACCACTTTTCTCCGCTTCAGGTCGATGGCTTTTCCGTTCTCATCCACCAGCGTGCCGTCCTCCAGCCGATGGCTGCCGCGGATAATCTTTGTCACGCTGACATCCAGTTCCTGTTCGTTATACTCCAGTCTGTAATTGCGGTTCATCTGCGCCACAAATGTGTTCGTGCTGTCCGCGGCGATCATAATATGCAGGTCATCCGGCTCCACATACATGCCGACCACGTCGCCCTCCCGGACCGGATGGACAGCGTTGGCCACAATCTCATTTCGACCGGATTCTATCGTCAGTTCATAGTGCATCCCTTTAAAAACCGTGCTCTGCACACGGCCGCGGATAATTCCCTTATCGGGCTCCGTCAGCACAATGACCTCCGGGCGCACCACCGCCGTGATCGGCGTCCCCACGGGAATGTCGTCGACGCAGACAAAATCCCCGCCGCAGAAACGCGCTTTCCGCTCCCCGGTCATAATGCCGTTAAACATATTGCTCTCGCCGATAAAATCCGCCACAAAGGGGTTGACCGGCTCATTGTAAACATCCTCGGGGCTTCCGATCTGCTGCACCGCGCCGTCAGACATCACCACAATCTTATCCGACATGGTGAGCGCCTCCTCCTGGTCATGGGTTACATAGATAAACGTAATCCCCAGCTCCTCATGCATGTCAATGAGCTCCAGCTGCATTTCCTTGCGCATCTTTAAATCCAGCGCCCCCAGCGGCTCATCCAGAAGCAGAATCTCCGGCTCGTTGACCAGAGCGCGGGCAATCGCCACCCGCTGCTGCTGTCCGCCGGACAGCGTTGAGATCGAGCGGTTCTCAAACCCTTCCAGATCCACAAGCTCCAACACTTTTTTTACCTTTTTTTCAATGACATCCTTTGCTATTTTTTTCTGCCGCAGCCCATAGGAGATGTTCGACGCCACGTCCATATGCGGAAAAAGGGCATATCGCTGGAACACCGTGTTGATCGGCCGCTTGTTCGGCGGCAGGTTAGTAATATCCTCCCCATTCAGCAGAATCTCCCCGCCGGAGGGCAGGTCAAACCCGGCGATCATGCGCAGCGTGGTCGTTTTGCCGCAGCCGGAAGGGCCTAAGAACGTCACAAACTCGCCCCTCTTTATCTCCAGACTGACATCCGAGACGGCAGTAAAACCATCGGTAAATGTCTTCGTCAGATGTCTCAGCTCGATAATGTTTTCTGTATCTCTAAGCATTAAATTCTCCTAATCCCCAATTTGTCACGTCCGGGCTTGTCAGGGGTTCCTCTGATTTATCTTTTCTCTTTCGATCTGACCCTGTACGTATAATCTTCCGCTTTGTGACTCTCAGCCCCAAAAGCAAACTTTACAGCTTTTACAACTATATATCAGTACAGAAACACTGGAAATACGCAACACTTTATGCATTCTCTTCTGTTTCGTCCGCAATCTTATTCTCCGTCTTTACAGGAACAGATTCATGGCGCTGATTATAGAAAAACATCCAGATCGCCATCGCGATTATGATCACATATCCTGCCACGCTCCATCGATCCGGCACCTGCATAAACACCACATACCCGATCAGCGCAGAAAAAATAATCTGCGAATAGTCATACACCGATATTTCCCGCGCCGGCGCATGATAATACGCCGCCGTGATGGAAAACTGCCCGCCGGCCGCCGCAAGCCCCGCACCCAGAAGGACCAGCACCTGCAGAGCGCTCATCGGCGTATAAGAAAAAATCAGGTACGGCAGCGTCACCAGACAGGAAAAACCCGAAAAAAAGAGAACCACCGTGGTACCCTTCTGCCCTCTCTGCCCGAGCATCCGCACCATCGTGTAGGCAATGCCCGCGCACAATCCGCCGCAAAGCCCGATCAGCGACGGCAGAAAATTCATATTCAGAAACGTCGGTTTGATGATGAGCAGGCTGCCCGCAAACGCCCCGCACACCGCAGTCACCTGGATCGGCGTCAGCTTTTCCTTCAAAATCAGGAAAGAAAAGAGAATCACAAAAAACGGCGACATCTTATTGAGCATGGACGCATCCGACAATACCAGATGATCCACAGCATAAAAATTGCAGAGAATCCCGATTGTCCCGAACGCGGATCGCAGAATCATATATCTCCAGTTGCCCGCTTCCACCCGGAACCGCTCTCCGCTGCGAAGGAGCGCCGCCAGCGCAATGGCGAAAGCAATCAGATTGCGGAAAAAGCTTTTCTGTACCGACGGCAAGTCGCCCGAAAGCCGTACAAACATATTCATAAACGCAAAACACAGCGCAGAAAGGATGATAAACAGGATTCCCTTATACTTTGCTTTCATAAAAGTACCTTTCGTTAGATTGGCAGCCGCATTTCCTTTCGCAGGATTCGCACGGCTCATTGCCAACGCTCACATTATACATGAGGTTGAGTGTTCGCACAACCGGTGTTTTTAAGAAAATTCACGGGGTTTGATCAGTCATCTGAAATCTGCATTCCATTGACATCCAGATGATAATCCCCCGTGTAGATCAGTTCTGAAATCGGCACAATCTCATACCCCTGCTCCTCCAGATTCGTCAGCAGCTGATCCAGCGCCTGCGCTGTGTAAGTCGCTCCATTATGGCAGAGAATAATCGCACCGCCGGTCAGATTGTCGGAATTGCAGACCCGGTCAATGATATCATCCACGCCGTAATCTTTCCAGTCCAGACTGTCGATGGACCACTGAATCGCGTAGTAGCCGCAGGCGGTCACGCCGGTAATCACATGGTTATCGTAATCCCCGTAGGGGCGGTCGGAAGAGGAACATCTCATAGCCGGTCAGTTCTTTCACTTTTTCGTGAACCGACATGATCTCCTCCGTAATCTCCTCCGCGGACAGCTGACTCATGTTTTTGTGATTTTCGCTGTGATTCCCCAGGTCATGCCCGGCCTCATAGATTGCTTTCACATCGTCCGGGTAGGATTCCACCCACCCGCCGGTCATAAAAAACGTGACATGGACATTGTGCTCAGCCAGAATATCCAGAATATTCTGAGTGTCCTCATTCCCCCATGGGAATGCCTGAGATGGACATTTTTGAAGCGGTTTTACCGCAGCACCCGCTTTATCTTCCACTTTTCTAATGTCAATCATACTGAACAGCTATGAGGCGCAGATTGATTACTACACAGACTGCATCACCGGTCGGTACGACTGGGAATTTGTCAAGACGAACATTTCTTACTTTGTAGTGCCGCTCCGCTCCGCTTCGGCTTTCCCTAAAAGATAAAGAAAAGCGATGGCAGGGACGCGCAGAATGGGCACGTTTGTTCCGTGTTTTGTAATTCCAAAATCATCCAGCCGTTTTGTGATTAAAAATGCACTGGTTACTTTAGATTTTTCATCCTGACATAACTCAACAATGGCATCTGTTGCCGCGATATGGGAATTATTGCGGTATTTTACTTCGCAAAGGATTTTCTGACGCGGCAGTTCTACCACCACATCTACCTCTTTCTGATTGTCCTTTGCTTTTCTGAAATAGTCGATGCTTGCCGGGGTACCCTGATAAAAAGATGCTATATGCTTATAGACTGTAGTTTCCACCATAGTACCGAGTTCGCTTTCGTCCGAAAGTACATCGTCAATCATCAGCACGGCATTGCGGATCGCTGCGTCTGCAATAATAATTTTCGGCTTACCCTTTAGTGCGCCTTTACTACCTACATTCATTGGTTTAGCCAGATAAATAAGGTTGGACATTTCCAATGCATGGATGTAACTATCAATCGTTGCGACAGAGGTATTCTCCAGTTCCTTTGCCGCAGTGGTCGCATTAAAAATTTCCGTGGAGTTCATGCAAAGGTAAAGAAACAGCTTTTCCATCAGCAAAGGGCTTCGGATATTAAAAAGTGTCAGCACGTCTCGTTTGATGACCTTATCAACCACATCTTCCCGTAACATTCTTTGCGCATAGACATCGTCATCCGATAACACC
>JAJBTR010000176.1 GCA_020860745.1 Lachnospiraceae bacterium
ATCATAATCATATAAACATCATAAAGGCTGGAGAGGCGTTTGGCAAGAAAAATGAGGGAAATTCTGCTTGCGGGTATTTAAAATGGGTTTTCATGGTGCGTTATTTTTTGTATAATGCTACAAAATGATACAATTATGTAATTGAACGAAAGCAAAGCATATTATGCCAGGAGGAGGCATGTTATGACCGCGATACAGGAACAGTTATTTTCATTGCAGGACATACAATACCGCGATTTTCAGGTGAAGCTGATGCCAACGGTTTCCCCGGATACTGTGATCGGAGTGCGGACACCTGCGCTGCGTGCAATGGCAAAGGAGCTGGCAAAAACGGAGGAGGCACAAGAGTTTTTAAAAGGGACACCTCACGCGTATTTTGAGGAAAATCAGCTGCATGCATTTCTGATTGCGGGGGAGAAAGATTTTGGAACCTGCATGGATGAACTGGGACAGTTTCTTCCGTATATAGATAACTGGGCCACCTGTGATCAGCTTTCTCCGGGAGTATTCCGGAAACATCGGGAAGAACTGCTTCCTTACATTGGCCGGTGGATTTCATCCGGCCATACATATACCGTCCGCTTTGCCATAGGAATGCTGATGCAGCATTTTCTGGACGAAGCCTTTGAGGTAACATACGCGGAACGGGTTGCCGCTGTCCGATCGGAGGAGTATTACGTCAACATGATGATCGCATGGTATTTTGCGACGGCGCTGGCGAAGCAATATGAGGCGGTATTGCCGTTCCTTGAGGAGGGAAGGCTGGAGCGCTGGACACACAATAAGACGATTCAGAAAGCGGTGGAGAGTTACCGGATCACGCCGGAGCAGAAAGCGTATTTAAAAACTTTGAAGAGACACATTACTTCGCATACCCATATACCGCTGCAAATACAGGAAAATGATGGATAAATTTTTCTGCAAGGTTGGAAATGTCGTTCCTGATATCCTGGATCTGTGATATACTTATTCTGGCATGGAACATAGGAATTGTTGAAAAATGCATTTTCAGGTTATCGTTGGAACTATCGAGTCCTGTTATTTTGAAAGGGAGCAGGGAATGAATAATTATAAAAATATGTGGGATTTCCCGATCGTGGATGGTGTTTCATTTACTGATGCGAACCGGATACATCCGCTCATGCAAAAAAGAGTAGACACTTTGATTGATGCGCTTGGCAGGGATGCGAATGTTCGTAAAGCTGTCTTGTTTGGAAGTTCGCTTGAGTTTCGATGTGACAGCCGGAGTGATATTGATCTTTATGTTGAAAAATATGATAAAGAGAAGAATCTGGAGATACTGCCTGAACTCGACTGTGAGGTAGATTTGATTACTAATTTATCCCACGAATCCAGGCTTTATCAGGAAATTGAAAGAACAGGATTGCTGTTGCTTGAAAGAAATTGAAAGAACAGGATGAGCGTTTGCTTATGCTATGGTTGGCAAGGAGGGATTCTGATGTGTGATATACGCTTATTTCGCAGCGCAAAAATGGATTATAAGACTGCGGAAATGATCTGGCAGACGCAGACTAATGATGAAATGATTCTGAACAATGCCGCGTATCATTTGCAGCAGGCGGTGGAAAAAATACTAAAGGGGGCTCTGGAGTGCGTGGGAGTGACTGTTCCTCATTCGCATAAAATAAACAGGCTCATTGCCATGATTGCTCATAACGGAGCCAACCTTACTGTGACAGACTGGATAGATGATCACGCAGAAATGCTGAGTGAGTGGGAGACGGAGACTCGCTATAACATGGATTTCCTTGTTGAGAAAAGAAAGCTTGACCGGGCAATGGCTGAAGTGAAAAACTTTATGGAAATGAACGGAATCTGTGATGTGCTGCGGGAGGAACTGATGAATTCAAAGACAAAGGAAAGCTTGCTGCAGTGTTTGCCGGAAACAAAAAGGAAGTGCAGCGATTTTGAGTTAAACTGTTATTATATTATGTTTCAAAAGAAGATTTAGAACCGGCAGAATGTCAGGAAGGATTTTTGCATCATAATAAGTGCATAGATTCATTGCAAAAAGAGGGCTGTCGCATTTGCCGGGCGACAGCCTTTGCTGTATATACGTAGGGGAGTAAGGAATATGACAGATCTGTACTGCCCATGCCCTGCGCGGTGAGTATGAGGCAAAAATCGCATGCTGCTCGATTATAGTTATCACATGGTTTCGTAAATAATTATATTTGCCGAATGCCGCGTCGGTTTATCACTGTAATGTACGCCTCAATCCCGGCTTTCAGGCGCTTCAGTCCATCCTCCACAACAGAGCGCGGACAGGCGATGTTCATCCGCAGGAATCCTTTGCCGTTCGCTCCGTAGGCGGAGCCTTTGGAGAGAAAGAGGCCGGTCTCTTTCCGGATAAAGGAGGCAATATCTATCTCGTCTCCGGCCACGTCCGTGCAGTCAATCCAGAGCAGGTAGGTGGCTTCAGAGGGAATGAGGCGGATCTGAGGAATTTCCCGCGCGATAAATTCACCGACCAGCTTCCGGTTGCCGGAGATATAGGCCCGCAGGGCGTCCAGCCAGTTTCCGCCCTCCGTGAAAGCGGCAATGCTGGCTGCGGCGGCAAACGCGTTTGGCTCCGCCGCCTCATCGGTGTTTAACGCACGCCACACTTTGTGCCGGAGAAATTTTTCCGGTACAATGACTGCGGAGCTGTGCAGGCCCGCGATATTGAACGCTTTCGTCGGGGCGATGCAGGTAATGCTGTTGTCCCGGCATGTCTCAGAAACGGAGGCAAACGGGATGTAATCGCAGCCGGGCTCGGTCAGATCACAGTGAATCTCATCGGAAATCACGGTGACGCGGTGCGCGGCGCAGAGTTCTCCGATTCGCGCGAGGGTCTCCCGATCCCAGATCTTTCCGATGGGATTGTGCGGGTTGCACAGGATCATCATGCTTGTCTGCGGGTTCGCCAGTTTTTCCTCCAGGTCTTCCCAGTCAATGCGGTAGGATGTGGTTTCTCTGTCGTAAATCAACGGATTTTCCAGCACATTGCGGCCGTTGTTGACGATGCTGTTAAAAAACATATTGTAGACCGGTGTCTGTACCAGGACATTTTCTGCCGGGGAGGTCAGTTTCCGCACGCAGGTCGAGATGGAGGGGATGACTCCTGTGGAAAAAATCAGCCATTCTTTTTCAATGATCAGACCGTGGCGCTCCTTCCACCAGCGCATGATGGAGGAATACCATTCATCCGGCAGGATGGCGTAGCCAAAGATGCCGTGATCCACTGTCTTCCGGAGCGCCTCGCGGACGGCCGGGGCAGTCTCAAAATCCATATCTGCGACCCACATGGGCAGCTCATTTTCGCTGACTTCCCATTTCAGGGAAGAGGTGCCCCGCCGGTCAATTATTCTGTCAAAATCATAGGGCATGATATCAGTTTCCTCCTTTTGCCTTCACAGAAATGTGTTTTTGCGCGCGTGAAAGCATATGATTTCCTGTCACATAACAGTTCGCGCGATTTTTTTTAACATCTGCATAGGATTTTCGTTTTATCCGGATCTACCCTGTCTTTCTCAATGATCAGCTCCCCAATGTTTTCCGCGGTGATCATGCCGGAGGACGGATTGAGTACGCTGTCGATCTTGCTCGTGATCTCCGCATCCACGGAGGAATACTCAAAAGCCAGGGTGGTGTTGATGAGCTTACAGTTTTTTCATGACCAGGTTGTCGATATAGCACATGCCCTGGAGGCTTTCGATGGTGCAGTTGATGAGCGTCAGATTTTTTGCGTTCCAACCCAGGTACTCGCCGGAGATGAAAGAATCCTGTACGGTGATGTTTTCCGAGTTCCAGAAAGCATCCTTGGAGAGCAGCTTCGCATTTCTGACGGAAGCATTTCTGACGCCGTCAAAGGAGTAGTTGCCCACCAGAGTGAAACCGTCGATATCCATATCTGCGCAGTTCATGGCGAAGTAATCGCCCTTGGCATATACCTGCCGCAGCGTGACATCGGCGCAGCTCCACAGAGTTTCGGCTGCGTTGGCAAAAGAGACCTGGCTTAACTTCAGCCCCTTGCACCGGCGGAAATTCTTCGGCGCTTCGATGACGCAGTCTTCCACGGAAATGTCGTTGGTGTACCACACGCCGGCGCGCGCCATCTCAAACCAGGTGGTTCGCTCCGCATGAATATGGTCACAGTACCAGAGCGGGTATTTCCAGCGGAACATACAGTCATACAGGGAGATATTGCTGCTCTCTTTCAGCGGCGACTCGCCGTCGTCAAAAATTGTGTCGCAGATGTTGAGATTATCGGAGGAGAACAGTGCGCGCTCTCCGGTTAAAAACTGCTGATGAATTTCTTCTCGCATTTTTGTCAGTGTCCTTTCTGTCTGAACTTTACAGCTTTCAAAGCAGCTATGCCGTTATTTATAGAGCATAGCACAAAAGCGGAAACTGTGCCAGTATTTCGCTTAGGAACTATTAGAATTGTTAAGATGAATTCTTTTAAAGTTCCTTCCGGGAAAAGTGTACAAAAAAGGATTGTATCGGACTTTTCTTATTTTTTCAAGACCTTATGTCTGTTTTTTGCCTTGCCTGCATTGCAATATAATGATATAACTGATTTATCTGCGGAGGTGCCGGGCGTTTGAGGAGTGGATGCAGGGAAGCTTCCGGACTGTAGTCTCCCCATCAGATGGCACCGATTTCGCATATAGAGCTGGGAAGGAAAGAGTATGATGCAAAGACAGGAGGAACACCGTTACATTACGCCGGTCAACATTACATTCGCGGTGATTAATTTGGTGGTTTTTGTGGTACTGGAGATACTGGGAGACACATCGGACGCGGCTTTTATGCTGTTGCACGGGGCAATGTACCCGCCTGCGGTGCTTTATGGCGGAGAGTGGTACCGCCTGGTGACATCCGCGTTTATTCATTTTGGGATATCTCATCTCATTAACAATATGGTACTGCTGGTCTGCCTGGGCAGTTATCTGGAGCGGGCTTATGGGAAAGTGAGATTTCTGATTTTCTATCTGGTCTGTGCGGTGGGCAGCAGTCTGGTCTCCATGGGGCATATGCTTTACACCGGGGACATTGCAGTGTCGGGCGGCGCTTCCGGCGTGATTTTTGGCATGATCGGAGCACTGCTGTTTCTGGTACTCAAAAATAAAGGGCGTTTTGAGGACCTGTCCCTGCGGCGGTTTCTGCTGATGATGGCGCTCTCCCTGTACTATGGATTTTCTACAACCGGCGTGGATAATGCGGCACATGTGGGAGGATTGATTGTCGGGTTCCTGGTGGGAATGATTTATTTTTTCCTTGAGAAACTGTTTAAGGGAAAACACCGGATGAGATGAAAATCGTATAGGTGATGCAGAAATAACATTAATTAATTCAACCGTTTGTCTGCATGACAGCGGATTGGGTGCAAGCAAACTATTGGATTGCAACCGCACAGTTAGAAATAATTCAGGCATGAACTGAAAAAGAGACAGAGGGACAGGAAAATGCATAAAAATGAAATTATAAAAATATACGGCACCAATTATAAGGATATGACAAAACAATTGCTGGAGCGGTCTGACCTGGCTGCTGAAATCCCATCCCCGGCCAGCAGGATCGGGATTAAACCCAATCTGGTTTCGCCGACTCCGGCGGAATACGGGGCGACCACTCACCCGGAGGTAGTCACGGGTATCATTGAGTATTTGCAGGAGCGCGGTTTTTCCCGGATTGTGGTGCTGGAGGGCGCCTGGGTAGGAGATAAGACGTCGGAAGCTTTTGAATATTGTGGGTACCGGGTCCTTTCGGAACAGTACGGGGTGGAATTGTGGGATACACAGACAGACTCCTCCCATATGATGGACTGTGCGGGTGTGGAGCTTCGCATCTGCGATATGGTGGATAAAATTGATTTTCTGATCAATGTGCCGGTGCTGAAAGGACATTGTCAGACGAGGATCACCTGTGCCCTGAAAAACAGCAAGGGGTTGATTCCGAACTCGGAGAAGCGCCGCTTTCATACCATGGGACTGCACAAGCCCATCGCTCATCTCGGCGCGGGTGTACATCAGGATTTTATCGTGGTGGATCACATCTGCGGCGACCTGGATTTTGAGGATGGCGGGAATCCGGTGGTGCGCAACTGTGTTATGGCGGCGAAGGACCCGGTGCTGGTGGATGCGTATGTCTGCCGGCTGCTTCATTACAGTGTGGCGGATGTTCCTTATGTCGGCATGGCGGAAAAACTGGGAATCGGAAGTGCGGATCTTAGCCGGGCGCAGATTTCCTGTATCGGCCGTGATCAGGAGGGAGAGATTGAACAGCGGCGAAAAGTGGTCGCCGTGGAGGACGCTGTGGAGGAGGTGGATTCCTGCAGCGCCTGCTACGCCGCTCTGGTTCCTGCTCTGGACCGACTGCGGGAGGAAGGATTGCTGGAGTATCTGGATGAAAAAATTGCCATAGGCCAGGGGTACCGCGGGAAGCATGGTTCCCTGGGGGCAGGGCTTTGCACGGCGGGATTTGATGTCTGTGTGAAAGGGTGTCCGCCCACGGAGGAGCAGGTGTATAAAGAGCTGAAAGAGTACCTTTTGCGCAGAAAGTGATCCCGTGCGTGATTTCGTGTATCTGTAATTGTCCGGAGTATATATTATATCAGGCAGAAGCGGCATATGAAAGCAGCCGAATTCACACGTTCCTTTCGGACTTTGACGGGAAACCGACAAACACATGAGAATCTGATGGTTGATTTCTGTCCAGCCAGAGCATAGAATAATTCCATATCTAATTACTTGGAAAAGGGGGAATATAGATATGCCGATCAAGATACCGGATTCCCTTCCGGCCACAGCGATACTGGAGAGTGAAAACATCTTTGTCATGACGGAGTACCGCGCGATTCATCAGGATATCCGACCCTTAAATATACTGATTTTAAACCTGATGCCGACGAAAGTGGTGACCGAGACGCAGCTGCTGCGAAAGCTTTCCAACACGCCGCTGCAGATTAAGGTGGAGTTTCTGCAGACAGTGACCTATACGCCGCAGCATGTGGACAGCAAGCATATGGAGTCTTTCTACACGACCTTTGAGAAAGTGAAAAACCGCTGGTTTGACGGAATGATCATCACCGGCGCGCCGCTGGCGGATGTGGCTTACGAGGATGTTTATTATTGGCAGGAACTCTGTCAGATCATGGACTGGGCAAAGACGCATGTGCATTCCACGCTTCACATCTGCTGGGGGGCTCTTGCAGGATTATATTATTACTACGGAGTTCCCACTGTGGAATATCCGGAAAAACTGTCCGGGGTCTATCCGAACCGGGTATTGAAAAAAAGTTCGCCGTTGTTCCGCGGATTTGACGATGTCTTTCTGGCGCCGCATTCCAGAGAAGTCGGCGTCCTGGAGGAGGATGTCTTAAAAGTGCCGGGACTGGAACTCATCGCGGACAGCGAGGCGGGCGGACCGACAATCCTAAAGACTACGGATTCCAAATACTTTTTCGCGCTCTGCCATCTGGAATATGATTCCGACACGCTGGCGCTGGAGTATCAGCGGGATCTGGAAAAGGGGATCAATCCGCATGTGCCGTGCAATTACTTCCCGGACGACGATCCCTCGCAGAAGCCGGTTGTGAGGTGGCGGTCCGCGGGGCAGCTGTTGTTTTCTAACTGGCTCAACTACTACGTGTACCAGAGCACGCCGTATGAGATCGGCGGGCATGTGGGGAAATAGAATAAGAAGTACCAGACATTAAAAAGAGATCAGCCTTTTGGACTGGTCTCTTTTAATTTGGATATGTATAGAATTGGTTTTACGTTTGTATTCCGCGCCGTCAATTTCTCTGATCCATTCACATGCGAGGGAAATAAACAGAATTCATGATCTGCTCCTTTCGAAAAGGTGAACGAAGTCTTAAGAATATATGAAAAGCGGTCTCGCAGGACACTAAACACTTCCTTTTTTGGAAAAAATAGTGTAGAATATGGCGAAAAGATGCCGCGGGAGAAAACAAACCGCGGAAGGAATGACACAAAAAAGCCATTGCAAAAACAGCACTATGATTGGGGAAAGAAAATGAATATTGTGTTTTTGGACGCGGATTCTATCGGTGAGGATATCGATCTCACCGGATTTTATGATCTGGGAACAGTGACCCGGTACGGGTACACATCGGAGTTTGAAATGCCGGAACGGATCCGGGAGGCGGACGCGATTATTGTAAATAAGATGGAAGTAAACGAGAAGACGGTCGGGGAAGCGCCCCGGCTGAAGCTGGTTTGTGTGACAGCCACCGGCACGAACAATCTCGATAAAGATTTCCTGGAAAGGCGCGGGATTGCCTGGCGAAATGTGGCCGGTTATTCCACGGAAAACGTGGCGCAGCATACGTTCGCTCTGCTGTTTTACCTGCTGGAGAAGATGAGCTATTACGATCACTATGTAAAATCCGGAAAATACGTGTCGGATGACTCATTTTCCCATTTTTCCAATGTGTTCCACGAGCTTCAGGGACTGACCTGGGGCATTATCGGCCTGGGAAATATCGGCCGGCGGGTGGCGGATATTGCGAAGGCTTTCGGCTGTCGGGTGATTTATTATTCCACATCGGGAAGTCCGGCGCAGGAGGGATATCATCAGACAGATCTGGATACCCTCTTAACAACATCGGATATTGTATCGGTGCACGCGCCGTTAAATGAGAATACGCTGGATCTTATGGATGCCGCCGCATTTCACAAAATGAATCAGTCCGCGATTTTCATCAATGTGGGACGGGGGCCTATTGTGGTGGAGGAAGATCTGGCGGATGCGCTGGAGCGCGGTGAGATTGCGGCCGCCGGGCTGGATGTGCTGCGGCAGGAGCCGATGGCGGAGGATAATCCGCTGCGGAGGGTTGCGGACAGCACGAAACTGGTGATCACTCCCCATATTGCGTGGGCCAGCGTGGAAGCGCGCACCCGCCTGATGGGTATTGTTCTGGAACAGGTGAAAGAGTTTTTCCCGGTTTGATTTTATGAAAAATAAAAGTTTCTGGATAAAATTTATAATTGCCGCGGTTTTGATCGGTATTATCGTCTATACATTCCGCGGTTCCTGGGGGGATATCTGGCAGCAGGTGAAGCAGACCTCGCCGGTGGTTCTGGCTATGATCGGGGGAGCGTCTGTGATATATCATCTGTTCGAGGCTTGGATTACCTGTTCTCTGGCAAGGGAATACAATCCGCGGTTTCGATACCGGGATGCTGTGTACTGTGCTTTTTTCTGCTCGTTTTACCGCTTATCTACACTGGGGAGCGGAGCCGGCATCGCTGCGGTGATATTTCTGGGTAAAAAGCAGGTAGGCTATACGGAGGCAACGGGGCTGTATGCCATTCAGTATATCCTGCACAAAGCCAGCATTGCACTGTTCAGCGGGATTTTTTTCCTGGTCAACTGGAGGGTGATGGCAGCGTATTACCGAAGCTATGCACCCTATCTGATTCTGGCTTACGCTTTGACGCTGCTGATCTCCATTGCCCTGGTGCTGGCGGTGGTTTACCCGAAGTTTCACCGGCTGATTCTCTGGCTGGTCCGGAAGCTGAACTACAAAAACAAGCTGGACGGCGTTGTGGGAAAGCTGGAGGCGAGCATCGGTATCCTGGAGCAGTCCGGGACAAAATTGCTGAAGGATTGGAAGACGCTGGTGTCCTGCGTGGTGAGAAATATTGCAAAATTATTTTTCTGGTACAGCATTCCGTTTTTGATTTTGCACCAGTCGGGGGCAATCACACTTCGGACCTCGCTTTCCGTTACATCCCTCTCTGTGATGACCGCGGCGGTCATTCCCACTCCGGCAGGCATCGGGTCGACGGAACTGATTATGACCGGCCTGTTTGGCGTACTGGTCGATGTAAATCAGGCTATGGCAATCACGCTGCTTTACCGGACAGCGACATTTATTTTCCCTTTCGTGGTGGGAGCGGGATGTATCCTCGGGGAGCGTGTGGTGAAGCGGTTCCGGAGGCTGAATCCGCGGTAGCGGACAGAATATTTTACGATGCAACTGCTCGTGGGTGAAGTACTCATGAGGCAGATCTGCCGCAGGGAGACATTTTTTATATCATAGGAAATACCTTGTTGTTGTAAAGCGTTAAAGTATCAGCTTT
>JAJBTR010000263.1 GCA_020860745.1 Lachnospiraceae bacterium
GCCTTTTCAATCTGCGCGATGGCTGACTTCTGCATGGGAATCCGGCAGTTTTTATTGTTGCCGAACTCTACGATGACGATGTCGTCATCCACATCAATCAGTGTGCCGTAGAAGCCGCCGGTGGTGCATACCGTGTCGCCGACCGCCATCTTCGCCAGCATGTCGTTCTGCCTGGCCTGCTCTTTTCTCTGGGGACGGATCATGAAAAAGAACATGAATACAACCAGAATCACGACCCAGATGATGATACCGGTCATGCCGGTCATGCCTGTAGCGCTGGATGTTAAAATATACATAATTATAAATTCCTCCTGCTTTATTCTTCTCCGGGCATGCCGCGGACGGGCATGTCTCAGCATTTTTTCTATTTTACACAATTATAGTAGATTATTCAAGGCGTTTTCAAATTTTTGTCAGACTTTCTTATTTTAAGTAGGAAGTAAAGCAGTAAAATTTGTACTTGAAATCAACAGCGAATTATACTATCATACAAAGATAAGCGTGAAATGGGAGGATAAAAGCCATGAAGTTTCAGGTTGGAGTGATTGCCGGGGACGGCATCGGACCGGAGATCGTCGCGGAGGCGCAGAAGGTTTTAAACTGTGTCGGCGAAAAGTACGGCCATACATTTGTATATGAAGATATTTTGATGGGAGGATGTTCTATCGACGCGACGGGTGTTCCGCTCACGGATCATGCGATTGAACAGGCGCTTGCATCGGACGCGGTCCTCATGGGTTCTATCGGGGGCAATACAAGCACATCACCCTGGTACCAGCTGCCGCCTGAGCTGCGGCCGGAGGCTGGGCTTTTAAAGCTTCGCAAATCATTGAATCTCTTTGCAAATTTAAGACCTGCTTACCTCTACGATGAGCTGAAGGAGGCCTGCCCGCTCCGGGATGACATCATCGGGGACGGATTTGATATGATGATCATGCGGGAACTGACCGGCGGACTGTATTTCGGTGCGCGCAGGACGGAGGAAGTGGACGGCGTAATGACCGCTGTGTATACCCTGTCTTATAATGAAAAGGAAATCCGCCGGATTGCCATCAGGGGATTTGAGATCGCCATGAAGCGCCGGAAAAAAGTGACCAGCGTGGATAAAGCGAATGTCCTGGATTCTTCCCGGCTCTGGCGCAAGATCGTGGAGGAGGTTGCGGCAGATTATCCGGAGGTGTCCTATGAGCATATGCTGGTTGACAACTGTGCGATGCAGCTGGTAAAGGATCCGAAGCAGTTTGATGTGATCCTGACGGAGAATATGTTTGGCGATATTTTATCTGATGAGGCCAGCATGGTGACCGGATCCATCGGTATGCTATCCAGCGCCAGCTTAAATGATACAAAGTTCGGGCTGTATGAGCCCAGCGGCGGTTCCGCGCCGGACATTGCAGGGAAGGGCATTGCGAACCCGATTGCCACGATTCTCTCAGCGGCCATGATGCTCCGCTATTCCTTTGATCTGGATGCGGAGGCGGATGCCATTGAGAATGCAGTGCGCAGGGTGCTGAAAGACAGCTACCGCACGATTGACATTATGCCGCAGGAAGAGGAGGAGAAAGTTTCCGTGGAGCTGGTGGGGACGAAGCAGATGGGAGATCTTATCTGCGAGAGGATATAAAAAAGAAACTGTATTTAAAAATTGCGAAAATTCGCATCTAAGGAACTGTTAAGAAATAACTTTTATAAAAGTTATTTTTGAACAGGTCCTAACTATAAAAAGGAGACCACACATATGAGAAGTGACAATGCAAAAAAAGGAATGCAGCAGGCCCCGCACCGGTCGTTATTTAACGCCCTGGGTCTGACGAAAGAGGAACTGGAACGGCCGCTGGTCGGCATTGTATGTTCCTATAATGAGATCGTTCCGGGACATATGAACCTGGATAAGATCGCGGAAGCCGTAAAGATGGGCGTAGCCATGGCGGGCGGCACCCCGATCATGTTCCCGGCCATCGCGGTATGCGACGGTATCGCCATGGGACATATCGGTATGAAATATTCTCTGGTGACCCGTGATCTGATCGCGGACTCCACCGAGTGTATGGCGCTGGCGCATCAGTTTGACGCCCTGGTGATGATCCCGAACTGTGATAAGAATGTTCCGGGACTTCTGATGGCTGCGGCCAGAGTCAACGTGCCGACTGTTTTTGTCAGCGGCGGTCCGATGCTGGCGGGTCATGTAAAGGGACAGAAGAGAAGCCTTTCCTCTATGTTTGAGGCGGTCGGCTCCTACGAAGCCGGCCTGATGACAGAGGAGGATGTTACGAATTTTGAGGAAAATGCCTGCCCGACCTGCGGTTCCTGTTCCGGCATGTACACCGCGAACTCCATGAACTGCCTGACCGAGTCTCTGGGCATGGGTCTTCCGGGCAACGGCACGATCCCGGCTGTTTATTCCGCCAGGATTAAGCTTGCCAAGCACGCGGGCATGGCGGTGATGGATCTTTACAGAAAGAACATCCGCCCTCTGGATATTATGACCAGAGACGCGTTTATGAATGCACTGACTATGGATATGGCGCTTGGGTGCTCTACGAACTCCATGCTGCATCTGCCGGCCATCGCGCACGAGGCGGGCGTGGAGATTGACCTTGACATTGCGAACGCGATGAGTGAGAAGACCCCGAACCTCTGCCACCTGGCTCCGGCCGGTCCTACTTATATGGAGGACTTAAATGAGGCAGGCGGTATTTCCGCTGTGATGACAGAACTGGATAAGGTTGGTTTGCTTCACACCGACTGCATGACAGTCACCGGAAAGACGATTGCTGAGAATATCAAAGGCAGCGTCAACAAGAATCCGGAAGTCATCCGTCCGATTGATAATCCGTACAGCAGGACCGGCGGAATCGCCGTGCTGAAAGGCAACCTGGCGCCGGATTCCGGCGTCGTGAAGCGTTCCGCAGTCGCGCCTGAGATGATGGTTCACGAGGGTCCGGCAAAAGTGTTTGACTGTGAGGAGGATGCGATCGCAGCCATCAAGGGCGGCAAGATTGTAGCGGGCGATGTGGTTGTGATCCGCTATGAGGGACCGAAGGGCGGTCCGGGTATGCGCGAGATGCTGAACCCGACCTCCGCTATCGTGGGAATGGGCCTTGGTTCTACTGTAGCCCTGATCACAGATGGACGTTTCTCCGGCGCTTCCAGAGGAGCGGCCATCGGACACGTTTCCCCCGAGGCAGCTGTGGGCGGTCCGATCGCTCTTGTCGAGGACGGAGATATCATCAAGATCAACATTCCGGCTAACACGCTGGATGTGGATATCTCGGATGAGGAGATGGCGGCCAGAAAGGCAAAATGGCAGCCACGGCAGCCGCGCGTGACCACCGGATATCTGAAGCGGTACCAGGCGATGGTGACGTCCGGAAATACGGGTGCAATTTTAAGAATTCCCGAGTAGGAAAAGATGAGAAGCGTTTTCTACTTCGTCAGACGTGAAACGGATGCTTTTTTTCGAATGTGAGGCGGCTGTGAATAATAACCGTCAGAGAAGGTTTCAGTATGATGAAGGAAAATGCTAATGAGAATACAATATATCAAAGGAAAGAGGAATCAGACATTATGCAGTTGACAGGAGCAGAGATTGTAATAGAGTGCCTGAAAGAACAGGGCGTTGATACCGTCTTTGGCTATCCGGGCGGAGCAATCTTAAATGTCTATGATGAACTATACAAGCACAGCGACGAGATTCGGCATGTGCTGACTTCCCATGAGCAGGGGGCATCCCATGCGGCGGACGGCTATGCGCGTTCCACCGGGAAAGTGGGCGTGTGCTTTGCGACCAGCGGACCGGGAGCCACAAACCTGGTGACCGGCATCGCCACGGCCTTTATGGACTCCGTGCCTGTGGTGGCGATCACCTGCAATGTGGGCGTCTCGCTTTTGGGCAAAGACAGCTTCCAGGAGGTGGACATTACCGGTATCACGCTGCCGATCACAAAGCACAATTTTATCGTGAAAAATGTGGATGATCTGGCCAATGTAATCCGCCGGGCTTTCCGCATCGCCCAGACAGGGCGGCCGGGGCCGGTTCTGGTGGATATTCCCAAGGACATTACGGCTACAAAGACGGAGTTCCGGTTCTGTCAGATTCCGCCGGTGGCGCGGTCGACCGACCAGATCACAGAGGCAGATCTGGAGACGGCAGTGCAGATGATCCGCAGGTCAGAGAAGCCTTACATATTCGTCGGGGGCGGAGCGGTGATCTCCGATGCAAGCCGCCAATTGGCGAAGTTTGTGGAAAAGGTGGATGCGCCGGTCTGCAATTCTCTTATGGGGAAAGGTGCTTTTGATGAGACCAGCCCGTATTATACCGGTATGCTGGGGATGCACGGCACCAAGGTGTCGAACTACGGCGTGAGCAGCTGTGATCTTCTGATTGCGATCGGCACGCGTTTCAGCGACCGTGTGATCGGCGATGCAAAACGGTTTGCGTCGCAGGCGAAGATTTTACAGTTTGATGTAGACCCCGCTGAGATTAATAAAAATATAGTGACGGACGCCAGTGTCGTCGGAGATATCAAGGAAATACTGCTGCGCCTGGATAAGCTGCTGGATCAGCAGGACCACAGCGAGTGGAAAGCGGAGATTGCGGGACTGAAAGAAAAATACCCGATGATTTATCCTGAGCAGGGACTGACCGGTCCCTTTGTTATGGAGGAGATTTACCGCCAGACGGACGGCGAGGCGATTATTGTCACGGAAGTCGGGCAGCACCAGATGTGGGCTGCGCAGTATTATAAGTACAAACATCCCCGCAGCTTTCTTTCTTCCGGGGGACTGGGTACCATGGGATATGGTCTCGGTGCGGCAATCGGCGCACAGGCGGCACATCCGGAAAAACAGGTGGTCAACATTGCAGGCGACGGATGTTTCCGCATGAATATGAATGAGATTATGACCGCGGTGCGGCAGCAGCTTCCGCTGATCCAGGTGGTGATTAACAACAGTGTGCTCGGCATGGTGCATCAGTGGCAGCAGCTTTTCTACGGCAACCGCTATTCCAATACCGTCTTCGCGGACGGCGTGGATTTTGTAAAAATCGCGGAAGGTATGGGCGCGGAGGGCATTCGTGTGACGACCCGCGAGGAGTTTGCAGATGCATTTGCCCTGGCTCTCACCAGGAAGACGCCGGTGCTGATCGACTGTATGATCGGCAGCGATGACAATGTATGGCCGATGGTGGCTCCGGGAGCACCGATCAGCGATGCCTTTGACAAGCAGGATCTGGAGAGCCACGAGCAGTAAAGTTCTTAGAATCATGACAGGCTGAATCAATTAGAGGCAGATGTCATGGTATATTGTCTGCTGAGGCAGATCATCGCGGTTGCAGACAGTAACCGGTTACTGCGGAAGTGACAGTCATTTGTTTGGAATCGGGTAATATATAACCTGGTTTTCAGAATAAATTATGGAAATGTATTGTATGACAGGAGGATGAAAATGAGCAGAGTATATAACTTTTCAGCTGGACCGGCAGTTTTGCCGGAGGAAGTATTAAAAGAGGCGCAGGAGGAGATGTTTGACTACCGTGGCTGCGGCATGTCCGTCATGGAGATGAGTCACCGCTCCGCTATGTTCCAGGAGATTATCGATGAGGCGGAGGCAGACTTAAGAGACCTCATGGGTATCCCGGACAACTACAAAGTGCTGTTCCTGCAGGGCGGCGCGGCGCTTCATTTTGCGACAATCCCCATGAACCTGATGAAGAACGGTGTGGCGGATTACATTGTCACCGGTCAGTGGGCGAAGAAAGCATATGCAGAGGCGCAGAAGTACGGCAAGGCAAACAAGATTGCGACTTCCGAGGATAAGACGTTTTCCTATATTCCGGATTGTTCGGATCTGCCGATCTCCGAGGATGCGGATTACGTATATATCTGCCAGAACAATACCATCTACGGCACTACCTACCATGAGCTTCCCAACACCAAGGGCAAGACTCTGGTGGCCGATGTGTCCTCCTGTTTCCTGGCAGGCCCCATCGATGTAGAGAAATACGGCGTGATCTACGGCGGCGTTCAGAAGAATATCGGTCCGGCAGGCGTGCAGATCGTGATCATCCGCGAGGATCTGCTCCGCGATGACCTTCCGGCTTATGTGCCGACGATGCTGAACCTGAAAGTGCAGGCGGACAATGGTTCCATGTACAACACGCCGCCGTGCTACGGCATCTACATCTGCGGCAAGGTTTTCAAGTGGATTAAGAATCTGGGCGGCCTTGAAGCAATGCAGAAACGCAACGAGGAAAAGGCGGCAATTCTCTACGATTACCTTGATAACAATACTATGTTTAAGGGTACCGTCCGCAAGGAAGACCGCTCTCTGATGAATGTTCCGTTTATCATTGGAGACAAGGATCTTGAGGCGAAGTTTGTTAAGGAGGCAAAGGCAGCCGGACTGGAGAACCTGAAAGGCCACCGTACGGTCGGCGGTATGCGCGCATCCATCTACAACGCGATGCCGATCGAGGGCGTGAAGGCTCTGGTTGAGTTTATGAAGAAATTTGAGAAGAAAAACGCATAGTCATTCATAGCCGGGGGGAGTTTGTTTGACAGATTTGTTGTGTTGGGCGCGTTGCAATAAAATGAAAGAGATGAGGATGATTACAATGGCGAAATATACCTGCTTAAATCCGATCGCAGCCTGCGGTCTGGAAAAGTTCCCGGATACCTATGAGAAGACGGACAACGTCGCGGACGCTGATGTTATCCTGGTAAGAAGTGCTGCCATGCATGATATGGATCTGCCGGATAATCTGCTTGCGGTAGCCCGCGCGGGCGCCGGAGTGAACAATATTCCGCTGGACAAATGCGCGGAGAAAGGAATCGTGGTATTCAATACTCCCGGTGCAAATGCCAACGGTGTGAAGGAGCTGGTGATTGCCGGTATGCTGCTGGCCTGCCGTGATATCAAGGGCGGCATCGACTGGGTGATCGAGAATAAGGATGACGCGGGAATCGCGAAAGCGGCGGAGAAAGCGAAAAAGGCGTTTGCCGGCACAGAGATCAAGGGCAAGACGCTCGGCGTGATCGGTCTGGGCGCCATCGGCGTACAGATTGCGAATGCTGCGGTAGCTCTGGGGATGAATGTTCTGGGCTATGATCCGTATCTTTCCCTCAATTCCGCGTGGAATGTATCCAACCATGTGCAGCATGTGTACACTGCGGAAGATATCTATCAGAACTGCGATTTTATCACCATCCATGTGCCTTTGATGGATTCCACAAAGGGAATGATCAGCAGAGAGGCGATTGCTTCCATGAAAGAAAACACGGTTGTGTTAAACTTCTCCCGTGATACTCTGGTAGACGAGGTGGCTATGGTGGAGGCTCTGGAGGCTGGAAAGATCCGCAAATATGTGGTAGATTTCCCGAACCCTACGACAGCAGGCGCGAAGAACTGCATCGTTATCCCTCATCTGGGCGCTTCCACAGCGGAGTCCGAGGATAATTGCGCAATGATGGCAGTGGACGAGATCATCGACTATGTGGAAAACGGAAACATTACCCACTCTGTCAACTATCCGGATTGCACCATGGGTATCTGCAGCGCAGCGGGACGTATCTCCATCACCCACAGAAATGTGAAAAATACGATCAGCCAGTATACCGCAGTGTGCGGGGATGCAGGGATCAATATTTCTGACATGACGAACAAGAGCCGCGGAGAATATGCGTATTCTCTGATGGATCTTGACAGCCCGGTGACACCGGAGGTTGTGGAGAAGCTGTCCGCTATCGAGGGTGTGCTGAAGGTTAGAGTGATTAAGTAGACGAGGTAAATTATTACTATTCGCAGCTGCTTTAAGAGAAATATAATTCTGTGATTTTGTAATCGAACTTATGTGAAGCTGAGACATATATGCAGTTTTTTGAGATTGCGAATCATAACAATAAAATGAGTTGCAGACCGGAAAGTAACAGGATATCATTTGAATTTTCCGGTGCTGGCAACACGGCATCATAGAATGGGAATGTAGCTGGATCGGGAGGCAGTAGAAATACGAAGAGGAACGGTTGAGCTGCATTTTCTTTATGAAAAGGAGTATATTATGGCGACAATTAAGCCTTTTTGCAGTATCCGGCCCTGCCGGGAAAAAGCGTCCCGGATTGCGGCGCTCCCCTATGACGTATATAATCGCAGGGAGGCGAAAAAGGAAGTCCTGCGGGAGCCGGAATCTTTTCTGAGGATTGACCGCGCGGAGACACAGTTTGATGATTCGGTGGATACCTATGCGCCGGAGGTGTATCAGAAAGCGCATGATATCCTCTGGGAGATGATCGGAAACGGCGATTTTATCACCGAGGAAAAGCCCTGCTACTATATCTATGAACTGACCATGGACGGCAGGACACAGACCGGGATCGCCGCCTGCGCGGCTATCGATGATTACCAGAGCGGAGTGATCAAAAAGCATGAGAATACCCGGGCAGAGAAGGAGCAGGACCGCATCTGTCATGTAGATACCTGTGACGCCCAGACCGGTCCGATTTTCCTGGCTTACCGGGCGGATGTACGGATCAACGAGGTGGTAGGCCGTGTAAAGCAGACTGCGCCGGAGTATGATTTTACCTCACCGGACGGCGTGACGCACCGGGTTTGGGTGATTAGTGAGAAAACGGATATCCGCACCATTGAGGAAGCTTTTGCCGGAATCAGCCAGATTTATATTGCGGATGGACATCATCGCGCGGCCTCTGCGGTCAAGGTTGGTTTAAAGCGCCGTGCGGAACATCCCGGGTATGACGGCACGGAGGAGTTTAAATATTTTCTTTCCGTTCTGTTCCCGGATGAGGAACTCTATATTATGGATTACAACCGCGTTGTGCGGGACTTAAACGGCATGTCCGCGGAGGAATTCCTCGCAGCCATGGAGAGGATTTTTGATGTTTCCATGCTGGAGGGCGAGGAGAGAAGACCGCAGGAAAAAGGCTCGTTTACCATGTACCTGAACGAGAGGTGGTATCTGTGCCGGTTCCGTGCCGCGGATATCACAGATGATCCGGTAAAGGGGCTGGATGTCTCTCTGCTGCAGGAACTGCTCCTGACGCCGGTGCTCGGCATAGCGGATCCGAAGACAGACCCGCGCATTGATTTTGTCGGGGGTATCCGGGGGATGGACGAACTGGAGCGCCGCTGCCATGCGGACGCGAAAGCGGCCTTTGCCATGTATCCGACCTCGATTCAGGAGCTCTTCGCGGTGGCGGATGCGGGATGCCTGATGCCGCCGAAATCCACCTGGTTTGAGCCGAAGCTGCGCAGCGGGCTGTTTATCCATGCGCTGAGCTGAAAACTGTGTACATTGTATATCCTGCATTGCCTGATATGCAGATGATGGTATGTCGAAAGACTCTTGATGTTAAGGCGGGATAGGGGATGCCGCCAGCATATTGGCGGCATTCTCGATTCCGTCAGAAAGGAAAATTATGATGAAAGTATTATCTGCCTTTGTTTTGACTCAGGATGTCGCGGAGACAATCACTGAAACCGTGGAAAATAATGTAAATTTCATCAGTTGGGATACTTTTGCACAGTATTTTCAGGACTCATTGCCGACGGTTCTGGATTTCTGCATGAAGGTGATCATCGCGGTCATTGTTCTTCTGATCGGGCGCAAAGTGATCAGGGTTCTTATGAAATTCATAAAGCGGTCTCTGGAGAAATCAAAACTGGAACCGGAGATTCAGCATCACCTCGCCCGCGTGATTAATGTGATCTTCCATTGTATACTGATACTGATTGTCCTGGGAAAGTTCGGCATTACGGCCAGTTCTGTGATTGCCATTGTCGGCTCCGCCGGTCTCTCCATCGGTCTGGCGCTGCAGGGAACGCTTTCCAACTTTGCCGGCGGCGTGCTGATCCTTATGCTCCGGCCGTTTAAGGTGGGAGATTATATCAAAGAAGACACCAGCGGTAATGAAGGGCAGGTGCTGGATATTCAGCTTTTTTACACAAAGCTGGTCACGCTGGATAACAAGGTGATCGTTGTTCCCAATGCGAACCTGACCAGTTCCAGCCTGACTAATATGACGCAGCAGGATAAGCGGCGCGTAGATATCAAAGTGGGGATTTCCTATCATGCGGAT
>JAJBTR010000329.1 GCA_020860745.1 Lachnospiraceae bacterium
TATCTTCCCAGTTACCACTCATTACACTTCTTCCGCCAGCTCCTCCCACTCTGCGTACAGGTTCTCCAGCTTTTCCGAGAGTTCCGTCTGCTCCCAGTGCAGTTCTCCCAGACGGGCGGAGTTTGTTGCAATCTCAGGATTCGCAAAGTCAGCGTCAATCTGCGCCAGACGCTCCTCCAGCCCGGCAATCTCCTCCTCCGCCCGTCTGAGCTGGTTTTTTCGCTTCCGCAGCCTGGCCTGCTCTTCCTTTTTTGCCTTCCAGTCCATTTTCCCCGATTGCTCTGCATCGGACAAGTCCGGCAAAATCCGCTCCGCAGCTTCCCCGGTATGTTCAGAAAGGAAAGCCCGCTCTGCAGCCTCGCGCTTTTCCAGATAATAGTCATAGTTTCCGATATAATTAATCAGGCTCTGCCCGGTGAGATTCAGAATCCGCGTCGCTGTCCTGTTGATAAAATAGCGGTCATGGGAAACAAAAAGCACCGTGCCCTCGTAATGATTCAGCGCCGTCTCCAGAATCTCCCTGGAAGCGATATCCAGGTGGTTGGTCGGCTCATCCAGAATCAGAAAATTTGCCCCGGACAGCATCAGCTTCGCCAGGGAAAGCCGCCCCCGCTCCCCGCCGCTCAGATCGCTGACCCGCTTAAAAACATCATCCTCTGTGAAAAGGAACGCCGCCAGCACATTGCGGATCTTCGTGTGATTCAGGGTCGGATAATCATCGGCAATCTCCTCGATCAGCGTCTTTTCCATGTGGAGTTCCTGCTGCTCCTGATCATAGTATCCGATTTCCACATTAGAGCCGAGCCGGAACGCCCCGGCATCCGCGTCCACGATCTGATTCAGAATCTTTAAAATCGTCGTCTTTCCGGTACCGTTCTGTCCGATCAGCGCCACACGCTCGCCCCGTTTGATATCAAAGGAGATACCCTCAAACAGGGTTTTCTCCCCATAGGATTTGGAAAGCTCCTCCACCGTCAGCACATCGTTCCCGCTCACCACAGACGGCGCCAGGGATATTTTCATCTGGGATTTTTCTTCCTCCGGCTTCTCCAGCACATCCATTTTTGCCAGAAGCTTTTCCCGGCTCTCCGCGCGTTTGATGGATTTTTCCCGGTTAAAGGACTTCAGCTTTTCGATGACTTCCTCCTGATGGCGGATCTCACGCTGCTGATTGTACCAGGCGCGCAGTTGGTCCTCCCGGACTTTCGCCGCTTTCTCAGCGTAGGCGGAATAATTGCCCGCATAGACCGCGGAATGATGCAGGCTGATCTCCACCACCTTCGTCACCACACGGTCCAGGAAATACCGGTCATGGGAGACCAGCACAACCGCCCCCTTATAATTCAGCAAAAATGTCTCCAGCCAGCGGATGGACTCAATATCCAGATGATTGGTCGGCTCATCCAGAAGAATGATATCCGGGTGGGTCACCAGAAGCCGTGCCAGGGATACCCTGGTCTTCTGCCCTCCCGAAAGCTCCCCGCAGGGTTTGTCAAACTCCTGTTCCGAAAAACCGAGGCCCTTTAAGACGCCAGTCACCTCGCTGACATAGGAATAGCCGTCTCTCGCCTCAAAATCATGGAGCAGCCTGTGATAGCGGTCCATATAGGCCTCCATCCCGGCGGCATCCACAGTCTCTAGCGCATCCTCCATCGCCCGGATCTGCGCCTCCATATCGATCAGCTCCCGCTTTGCTTCCAGGACTTCCTCATAAATGGTGCTGGTCCCGGCGATCTCCTGATGCTGTGCCAGATAACCGATGGTTTTCTCCTTTGCTACGGTCACCACACCCTCGTCCGGCTCCAGTTCACGCATAATGATTTTTAACAACGTGGATTTGCCCGCCCCGTTTATGCCTACAACGGCTGCTTTTTCATTATCTTCCACGTGGAAAGAGACATCCTTCAGCACCCGGTCGACGCCGAAGGATTTGCTTATATGTTGGCAGGATAATATCATAGATCTGTTACCTATTGCATATCAGAAGCCGTCTTCTGCCTCGTATTTGTACGAAACGGAAAACAGGCTTCGTAACTGTTCAGTGCCTTCACAGTTACGGGGAAAAGTCCATTAGAAATCGCTGCGCGATGGGACTTTTCCCTGTGTAATTTACGTCATCAGACGCACTTCGCAGCAAGTGCGAAGTACTGTCCTGAATAGTTACCAAACTTCATCATTATTTATACAGTTCCTCTAATGTCGCTCTGACTGCCCTGATAAAGTCCAGGCTGTTTAACACGACAGGGTCGGGCAGCTCCGTGATCAGCGCCAGGTCTTTGGTCATCTTTCCGGACTCAATGGTGTCAATGCAGGCTTTTTCCAGGTTGTCCGCAAACTGCATCAGTTCCGGAAGCTGATCCAGCTCGCCGCGTTTCCGGAGCGCTCCGGTCCAGGCAAAAATTGTCGCCACAGAGTTCGTGGACGTCTCCTCGCCGGCCAGGTGCTTATAATAATGCCGCATCACCGTGCCGTGTGCCGCCTCATACTCGTATACGCCGGAGGGTGAGACCAGGACCGAAGTCATCATGGCCAGAGAACCGCAGGCTGAGGAAATCATATCGCTCATCACATCGCCGTCATAATTCTTGCAGGCCCAGATAAAACCGCCCTCCGCTTTCATCACGCGGGCCACCGCGTCATCGATCAGCGTGTAAAAATAAGTAATCCCGGCCTCCTCAAACTTCGCCTCATACTCTGCTTTAAAAATTTCTTCAAAAATATCCTTAAAGGCATGATCGTACTTTTTGGAAATCGTGTCTTTGGTCGCAAACCAGAGATCCTGCTTTGTATCCAGCGCATAGTTAAAGCAGCTTCTGGCAAAGCTCTCGATGGACTGATTCAGGTTGTGCTGACCCTGCACCACACCGGCCGACTTAAAATCATGAACCAGAGCGCGGCTCTCCGTCCCGTCCTCAGCCGTATAGACCAGCTCCACTTTTCCCGGTCCCGGAATGATCATCTCATTGGATTTGTAGACGTCGCCGTAGGCGTGACGGGCAATGGTAATCGGCTTTTTCCAGTTTTTCACGCAGGGCTCAATCCCCTTCACCTTGATCGGGGTGCGGAACACTGTGCCATCCAGAATCGCCCGGATGGTTCCGTTGGGGCTTTTATACATTTCCTTCAGATCATATTCTTTTACGCGCGCGGCGTTCGGCGTAATCGTGGCGCACTTGACGGCAACCCCATATTTCTGCGTCACATTCGCGGAATCAATCGTCACCTGGTCATCCGTCTCATTGCGGTGTACCAGACCGAGATCATAGTATTCTGTATTCAAATCAATAAACGGGAGCAGCAGCTCGTCCTTGATATACTGCCAGAGGATTCGTGTCATCTCATCTCCGTCCATCTCAACAATCGGTGTCTTCATCTTAATTTTTTCCATGGGTATGCCTCGCTTTCTCACAATTGAATATGTTGTAATCTTATGACTTTTTCTTTTTGACCCTGGGTATCATCATACTCTTATCACTCTTTTTTTGTCAAGTAGAAGGAAACATGGACCGGCCCTCTTCATAGTATGAACTGTAAATAAAAATATGGAGGCTGACAACATGAGTGATTTGGCTGCTACGAACTGCGGTTGCGGAAATGATAACGGAGGGTGCTGCTCTTCTATTATCTGGATCATTCTCCTGCTGTGCTGCTGTGGAAACAACAATGGCACTTCCCTCTTCTCCGGCAGCGGGGACAGCTGCGACAGTCTGATCTGGATTATCCTGCTGCTGTGCTGCTGCGGAAACAATAACAACGGCTGCGGTTTCTAATTCCCGCATCACTGGTTTTCTTTACTCTCTGAAAAAATCCCCGGCGTCCGTCCCGACACCGGGGATTTTTTTATTCATTATTTCAAAGCAGCCGACCCCTGACGCCGGCCAGCTTTACCGGCACGCGCCATTTTCTCTTTTTGCCAGGCGGTTTCTTTCTTCCGCTCCTCTTCCTCCTTTTTTCTCAGACAGTCCTCATCCAGTTCATAAAAACTGTCTCCGTCATATATAATATGCCTCATCCTGCATTCCTTTTTTACTTTTATCATATGATGATACCAGGGTCGAAAGTTCATGAATGGAGCGCTTGCGTTCCGATTCATGAATTTGGGACCCGCCAAAACACGAAAAAGTAGCCATTTTAGCCGGTTTTTAGTCTAAAATGAGCGAATTTTGATAATGCTCTCCCTTAATGAGCATGCAATGCGAATTTAGTGAGAGCTTATGCACAGCAGTGTTTTGAGGATTGCGAGATAAGAGAGATAGGAAATCTCTGATTTCTGTGATCGAACTTATGCATAGCTGTGGTTTTTACGGAGCAATCCGTAGGTATCATTATACTGTAAGGACTTTTGATTAATACAAAGAAAAATTTGTACTGATTCCTCAAATTCCGCATAGGATACCAGTTGAAATATTTCTGTTCCCATTGATCCGAAGAGACAGCAGCGTGCATTTTTACAATCCGTGTGAAAAACGTTGTCAAAAATAAATTGTGGAGGAAATATATGAATGATACGCAGACAAAACAACCAATCCTGGACACACTGATCCAGAGCCGGGATCTCCAGATGCTGAAAGCCATGGTACCCTATTTCGACAGTTCCCGGCAGCGCACTATTTCCATGGTGATTCGTTTAGCTGAGCTGCAGAAAACCATGCTGCTTTTCCGCGCGGAACCGGAACTGCAGGCCGCAGAACTGCACATCTGCGAAAATGAGTCGCCAATGGAACGCACGCAGCATATGCTTCAGGCGATGAAAGAATTCTGCACACCGGGGGAAGCGGAGACAATCGAAAATATCTCCGGTTTCTTCGAGATGTACGCATCCTATGAATCTATGACGAGGGAGGGTCTGTATGACACCCAATGATCTGCAAAACAACCCTGCTTTTCAGAATCTGTCCCAGGAAAAGCTGCAGTTTCTCATGAACTTTATGGGGCAGGAAAAATCAGGCAGCGCACGGGATATGATGTCGCTTCTCATGGCATTTTCTGGAAAAACCAGAAGTCAGGGCATTCAGTTTTCCGGAGACGAGACCGATTTCATCATCGGACACCTGATGGAATCCATGTCTCCCGCAGAAAGACAGAAAGCCAATATGATCCTGTCCATGATACGAAAAAAATAAGAGAGAATGCATAGCATTTTCTAACCTTGCTCCGACTAATTACAATCAATTCAGAAATGGATCTCCTCCGCCAGCTTCTGCATCTGGTAATCCGCGTCCGCCATCAGCTCCGCACAGGTCTTGAGGCGCTGGTGCATCTCCGGCGTAAACTCCTTGTCCTTTTTATAGCGGAGCTGGTGCTCCGTGCTCGCCCAGAAATTCATCGCTATCGTGCGGAGCTGGATCTCAATCGGCACCTGGTGCGTTGTATCCGAAAAAAATACCGTGATTTTCACAATCAGATGAAGGCTGCGGTACCCATTCTCCTTGGGATCCTTGATGTAATCCTTCATCTGCATCAGTTCCACATCCGTCTGAGTGATCAGCATCTGTGCAATCTGGTAAACATCCGTGATAAAAGGGCAGATCACCCGGATCCCGGCAATATCGTAGATATTGTTCACCATGCTGCTGATGGTCATGGGAAGACCCCCGTTTCTCCATCTTGCTGCGGATGCTCTCCGGTGATTTCAGCCGGCTCTTGATATTCTCAATCGGGTTTCTGTCATTGCTGTGCTGAAACTCCCGATCCAGAATCTCCAGCTTCGTCGTCATCTGACGGATCCCCGCCTCATAGAAAAACATAAAACGGTCAAACTGCTCTGCGTCGTCTACCCGGTCATTCACCTGCGGGAGAAGCGCTCCCGATACCGCCTCTTCATTGGCCGCGGCATCGTCTATAATATCTTCATAAATCTGCTTCAAACTAAATCACTCCTGTGCAACTCATATTGTATGTTCTTTGTAATAAATGACAAATGATTTTTGTCGTTCATAATAACTATACCAGACATCCGTGGCATTTCGGTAAACAAAGGATTAAATATTTCTAAAAACGGGGAGCCATAAACCTGTGTCCATGGCTCCCCGTTTTAATTTCTGAGGTTTTCTTTTGATTCCTCTTCCGGATAATATGAGCATACTTTTTTATTTCAGGCATGCCCGCTCATCTTACTGCCTCATGTTTCTATCTGCTCTTTCTTACTGCTCTTCCGCTCTCGCCGCGATCTCCTTCTCCTGGATATCGCTGGGCGCCTGCTCATAGCGCGCAAACTCATAAGAATAGGTACCGCTGCCGCCGGTCATGGAACGAAGGTCTGTGTTATATCCAAACAGGGACGCGGTCGGGATATCGGCGACAATTTCCTGCTTGCCGCCCTCCACCGGGTTCATGCCGAGCACACGGCCGCGGCGCTTATTCAGATCGCCCATGATATCGCCGGTGTAGGCATCCGGAACCAGAACCTTCAGGGATGAGATCGGCTCTAAGAGCACCGGGGAAGCCTCCATAAATCCCTTCTTGAACGCCTGGATGGAAGCGGTCTTGAACGCCATCTCGGAGGAGTCCACCGGATGGTAGGATCCATCGTAGAGCGTAGCTTTGACGCCGACCACCGGATATCCGGCCAAAGGTCCCTTCTCCACAGCATCCTGGACACCCTTCTCCACAGCGGGGAAGTAGTTCTTCGGCACCGCGCCGCCGACGACAATCTGCTCAAACACATACGGAGACTCCAGATCGCCGGAAGGCTCGAATGTCATCTTGACATGACCGTACTGTCCGTGTCCGCCGGACTGCTTTTTATATTTGGACTCCACATCCGCTTTCTTGCGGATGGTCTCGCGGAACGGCACCTTCGGCTGCTCCAGCGTAATCTGGACTTTGTACTTCTCCTGCAGCTTGCTGACCACCACATCCAGCTGCTGGTCGCCGATCCCGTACAGCAGCGTCTGGCGGTTCTCGCTGTCGTTGACCACCTTCAGCGTCAGATCCTCCTGCATCATCTTCTGCAGGGACTGGGAAACTTTGTCCACATCCGCCTTATTGACCGGCTTGTAAGCCATGTAGGTAAACGGCCTGGAGATGGCCGTCCGGATAAAGGTAACCGGTGTGGCCTTGGTAGACAGGGTATCGGTGGTAACCACTTTATTCAGCTTCGCCAGAGCGCCGATGTCGCCGGCGTGAAGCTCGGAAACTTCTTCCGGCTTGTTGCCGCGAAGAATATATACCTTGCCGATCTTATCATCCATCCCTCTCTCTTCGTTATACAGAACGTCGTCCGTCTTGATAACGCCGGAGGTGACCTTGATTAGAGAATATTTTCCGATAAACGGATCTACGATCGTCTTAAAAATATATGCTGTCTTCGGCTTTGCGAAATTAAAATCCGCATCAAACACTTCGTTTGACTTGGTATTGATCGCCTTGCACTCTTTTTTGTCCGGGCTCGGAAGATACTTTACAATATCATCCAGCAGCGTAAAGACGCCGTGCGCATCGATGCCGGCCGCCACGGAAATCGGGACGATGGAGCCGTCCTGCACGCTGACACGGAGTGCCTGACGAATCTCATTATCGGAGAACTCATCGCCTTCAAAATAACGCTCCATATACTCCTCACTGGTCTCCGCAACCGCTTCCACCAGCGTCTCGCGGAGCAGTTCAATATTCGCGCGGGAATAATCCGGCACATCTGTCGGGACGGTATTGCCGTTTCTGTCCCACTTAAACGCCTCCTGGGAAATCAGGTTGATCAGACCAACCAGCTTCTCATTGGCGCGCAGCGGAATGTGGAACGGCGCAATCTTCTTTCCGTAAAGCTCCTGCATATCCTGCACAACCTGACGGAAGCTTGCATTATCGTCATCCATACCGGTCACACAGATCAGGCGGGGAAGATGATACTTCTCGCAGATCTCCCAGGCTTTCTGCGTACCGACCTCAACGCCGGCCTTGCCGTTGATCACGATAATTGCGGCATCGGCAGCCGCGGCCGCCTCCTCCACCTCGCCGACAAAATCGAAAAACCCGGGCGTGTCCAGAAGATTAATCTTCGTATCGCCCCACTCAATCGGGATTACCGATGTGCTGATAGAAAAACCTCTCTTGATCTCCTCTTTATCATAATCGCTGATGGTATTGCCATCGACTACTTTGCCCATGCGGTTTGTCACTCCCGCAAGATACGCCATCGCTTCTACCAATGTCGTCTTGCCAGCTCCCCCATGACCAAGTACCACAACGTTCCGGATCTTATCCGTGGTGTAAATCTTCATAAGTGTATCCTCCAATATAAAATTCTATGCGCGCAGACGATATCCGTCCCCTGCAACCGCACTCTGTGTACATTCTACTAGAATTCACACATTTTTGCAACTCTTTTTATGCATAATATCTTATTATTCACAAGCGGTTGATTGGCGATTTTTGTCGTATCAGACAAGAAGCTTCTGTTTCTGCCCTTGTGAGACGGACAAGTGTAAATGGAAGTATATTCACAATTGCCAACCGTCAAAAGTCGTACACACTTTCACACAGCAACGCTTTTATGCGTAAAAGATTGACATTTTTCCCGAAAAGGCTTATCATCAATAACAGTTTGTAAAAAGCCTGCAGCTATGCCGTATTCAGCGGCAGCACGGGAAACTTTTTAGGAGGGAAAACTCATGAATCCTGAAAAAATCGGTTTTATCGGCCTCGGCCACATCGGAGGCTCCATCGCAAAAACAATCCGGCGCATCCATCCGGAAATTCAGATGATCGCCTACGATACCTGCGGGGAAACCCTTTCTTCTGCTCTGAAAGAAGGCGTGATCGCAGCGGCCTGCGACAGTGTGACAGATGCTTTTGCCGATTGTGATATTATTTATCTGTGCGCCCCGGTTCTGGACAACAACGACTATGTCCGGAAGCTTTCCAATATGCTGCACGACAACATGCTTCTGACCGATGTGGGCAGCGTTAAAAACCAGATTCACGAGAATATCAGCCTATACCCTCAGTTGGAAAAGCATTTTATCGGCGGGCACCCCATGTGCGGCACAGAACACACCGGCTACGAGTTTTCCACACCGCACCTTCTGGAAAACGCCTATTATATGCTGACACCGACGGATACCGTCTCGCACTCCAAAGTCATGGAGTTTGAGGCTTTCATCCGCAGCATCGGTGCTATCCCGCTGGTTCTGGACTATAAAAAACATGATTTTTCCGTGGGCTCCATCAGTCACCTCCCCACAGTCATCGCTTCCACGCTGGTCAACCTGGTCAAAGATCTGGACGATGACAGTGAGACGCTGCGCACAATTGCAGCCGGCGGATTCAAAGATATCACACGCGTGGCCTCCTCAGACCCCGTCATGTGGGAAAACATCTGCATCGCAAACCGGAATCAGATACTGGATCTCATCGACGCCTATGTGCGGGCCATAGAACATACCCGCGACACCATCGCAGGCGGCGATGAAACTGAGATCCGGAATTTCTTCAGCTCTGCGAAAGAATACCGCGACTCCTTTAACATCTCCCGCGGCGCGCTCCGTCCGGTATACCAGCTGTTCCTGGATCTGATCGACGAAGCCGGCGGTATCGCCACCATCGCTACGATATTAGCGACCAACATGATCAGCATCAAGAACATCGGCATCATCCACAACCGGGAGTTCCAGCAGGGCGTGCTCCAGGTGGAGTTTTATGACCAGCCCTCTTATGACAAGGCCGTGACGCTGCTGCAGCGCCACCATTACACAATTTACGAAAAATAAATATTTTGCTTGCAATCTGACAGGATTTCCTTTATTATATCTGTCAGAGAGTTTTTCTCGTCCATGAAAATCAATCTCTACAAGAACGTCAGGATATGATAAACAAAACATGGATGATGGTAAAATCTTATATTTTCAGGAGACATAGCTCAGCTGGGAGAGCATTTGCTTGACGTGTAAAGGGTCGCAGGTTCGAGTCCTGTTGTCTCCACTCAAAAAAGAGCCATCCTACAAAACTACTGTTTTGCAAAGATGGCTCTTTATCATTTCTAAATCAGTAATTATTCATAATAATAAGGTGAAAGATTTCTAGCTGCCAGATCTTCCACATCGTGACTAAACACCACAGTCGCATGGTATTTTTCTTTCATTTGCCAAAGACGCTTC
>JAJBTR010000252.1 GCA_020860745.1 Lachnospiraceae bacterium
GGGTTTGGTCTTGGATAAAAAGTTCGTGAAACAACCCTGCACTCTGAGAAGAAACGGTTGTAATTTTTTCCTATATGTGTTATAAATGATAAAAGTGTCTTTTGGAGGACAGCGGGCTGTTTTCTGATTTTGCACCAGATTCTTAAGAGACAATTTCGAGAATATATATTTCATATGGGAGGAATTAAGATGCCTATTTTCAGAGGAGCGGGTGTCGCGATCGTGACACCGATGAAGGACAATTATGAAGTGGATTACGAAGCGCTGGAGCAGAATATCAATTATCAGATTGAGAATGGCACGGACTGCATCGTGATCACAGGCACGACCGGGGAGAGCGCGACACTGACCGAGCAGGAGCATGTGGATGTGATCCGCGCGGCGGTGGAGTTTACGAAGCATCGTATTCCGGTGGTCGCGGGAACAGGCAGCAACTGTACCAGAACGGCGATTGAGCTTTCCAGAGAGGCGGATGCGATCGGCGTGGACGGCGTGCTTGTCGTGACGCCGTACTATAATAAAGCGACACAGAAGGGGCTGGTGGCGCATTACACTGCCATCGCGAATGCGATCAAGGCGCCGCTGATTATTTATAATGTGCCGTCCCGGACCGGGTGCAATGTCCTTCCGACTACCGTGGCGGAGCTGACAAAGAACGTGGACAATATCGTCGGGATCAAGGATGCCACCGGCAACCTTGCGCAGGCAGCAGAGATGATGCATCTCTGTGACGGGAACCTGGAACTCTATTCCGGCGAGGACGGACAGGTACTTCCGCTGCTCTCCATCGGCGGTATCGGTGTGATTTCCGTTCTCTCCAATGTCGCGCCGCGGCAGACACATGACATGGTGATAGAGTATCTGGAGGGCGACCGCAAAAAGGCAATGCAGATTCAGCTGGATGCGGTTCCGCTGGTCAACGCGCTTTTCTCCGAGGTGAATCCGATTCCGGTGAAAGCGGCCATGGAGATGCTCGGCATGAAAGCAGGGGCGCTGCGGGCACCGCTGACAGAGATGGAGGATGCGCACAAAGCGGTTCTGCGGCAGGCGCTGATCAACTTCGGCCTGCTGAAGAATTAAATATTTTGTAAAATATAAGTTTTTTACTTGCCCCCGCAGGCTCTGCGGGGGTATTATTGTATTATGCGCAGGGGTGCGTAAGGAATATGACAGCTGTGCTGAAGTACAGACATTTATGAGTGTTCGGATGAGTGTAAATAGAAGGAGGAAATTCACTATGATTAAAGTAATTATGAACGGCTGCAACGGTCATATGGGCCGTGTGATCAGCGATTTGTGTGCACAGGATGATGGGATTGAGATTGTCGCCGGTGTAGATGTCGATATGGAGGAGGCTTACGGCTATCCGGTTTTTGCAAAAATCGCGGATTGTGATGTGGCGGCGGACGCCATCATTGATTTCTCCCATGTGAGCTGCATCGACTCTCTGCTGGATTATAGCGTGAAAAAGTCCATTCCGGTTATTGTATGCACCACCGGTCTCTCCGCGGAGCAGGAGGCGGCAGTGAAAGCGGCCAGTGAGAAAGTGGCGGTGTTAAAATCCGCGAACATGTCATTGGGTATCAATACATTGATGGAACTTTTGAAGACGGCGGCAAAATCTCTGGCCGGGGCAGGGTTTGATGTGGAAATTGTGGAAAAGCATCACAACCGGAAGCTGGATGCACCCAGCGGAACTGCCATTGCGCTTGCAGACTCTGTCAACGAGGCAATGGATGAGGCGTTTACTTATAAGTACGACCGCTTTTCCGAGCGGAAGAAACGCGATCCGATGGAGATCGGAATCCAGTCCGTCCGGGGCGGCAATATCGTGGGCGAGCATGAGGTGTTCTTCTGCGGTACCGACGAGGTTGTCACGCTGAAGCACACAGCTTACTCCCGCGCGATTTTCGGAAAGGGAGCGATTGAGGCGGCGAAATATCTGGCAGGAAAACCGGCGGGATTTTATGACATGGGGGATGTCATCCGCGGGTAGGTCTAAGGAACTGTCATAAAATAGCTTATACATCCAGCACAATCTGCACAAGTTATTTTGTGTCAGTTTCTAATAGCATGGGGATCAGTTCTGCGATAAATTGTCTGCGGTACTTTATTTCGCACGGAAAGAATGATGGCAGAAAGAGGATATGCGGCTTGTGCAGAACATATAGTAAAAATAATCTGAAAGTTTAAATGGATGGATGCAGAGAGAAAATAGTATGAGGGGGATTATATTATGAAAAACGCAGATTTAAAATATCTGAAGGTGCTGGCGAACCAGTATCCCAACATCGCCTCCGTGGCCACGGAGATTGTGAACCTGAAGGCAATTATGAGCCTGCCGAAAGGAACAGAGCATTTTATTACGGATGTGCACGGAGAGTATGAGCAGTTCCGCCATGTCATGAACAGCGGATCCGGCGCGATCCAGAGGAAGATTGAGGACGAGTTCGGCAGCACTCTGGGAATTCCGGAAAAACGGACGCTGGCCATGCTGATCTATTACCCGGAGGTTAAAATTCGTCAGATCCGGCAGCAGATTCCGGATGAGGAGAATATGACGGACTGGTACCGGGTGACGATATTCCGTCTGATCCGCGTGTGCAAGAACGCGTCGTCCAAGTACACCCGCTCCAAGGTGCGCAAGTCGCTGCCGAAGGATTTTGCCTACGTTATCGAGGAACTGATGACGGGCCGTCCGGATGTGGCGGACCAGGAATCCTATTATAATGAAATCATCAATTCCGTGATTCAGACCGGCCGCGCTTCTGAGCTGATCTGTGATTTCTGCCATCTGATCCGGCGGTTTACGGTGGATCACCTCCATGTGGTAGGCGATATTTTTGACAGGGGTCCGTATCCGCACCTGATTATGGACGAACTGATGGCGCACCATTCAGTGGACATTCAGTGGGGCAACCATGATATCCTCTGGATGGGTGCGGCGGCCGGTTCGGAGGCCTGCATGTGCAATATGCTTCGGATCTCGGCGCGCTACGGCAATCTGTCCATTCTGGAGGATGCCTACGGCATCAATATGATTCCGCTGATGCGCCTGGCATTGGAGTTTTATCCGAAGCCGGTCAGCAAGGCGTTTGCCGTGCATGTTTCCGATGACGAGTACGACCGCAGCTTTGCGGAGATCGATGCGAAGATGCAGAAAGCGATTTCAGTCATTCAGTTTAAGGTGGAAGGACAGACGATTCTGCGCCATCCTGACTGGGAGATGGACGACCGTCTTCTGCTGGATAAGATGGATCTGGAGAAAGGAACAATTCTTTTAGACGGCGTGGAATATCCGTTAAACGATACGAATTTCCCGACGATAGACCCGGAGCATCCGTATGAACTGACTTATGAAGAGCAGGATGTGGTGGATCGTCTGAAACACAGCTTCCAGCAGAGCGAGCGCCTGCAGCGCCATATCCGCTTCCTCTATACCAAGGGAAGTCTCTATAAAGTCTACAACGGAAACCTGTTGTTCCACGGTTGTGTGCCGTTAAACGACGACGGCAGTTTCCAGGAAGTGGAGCTCTTCGGGAAAAAATACAGCGGGAAGTCCCTCTATGATATTCTGGAGCACTATGCGCGCAAAGGCTACTATTCGCTGGATCTGCAGGAAAAGAGAAACGGGGAGGATATCCTCTGGTATATCTGGCTGAGCAAGAATTCGCCGGTGTTCGGGAAAAAGAAGATGGCTACGTTCGAGCGTTATTTCATTGATGATAAGGCAACACACAAGGAGCCGAAGAACGCCTACTATGAGCTCTATGAGCAGGAAGAAATTCTGGATAAGATTCTGGTGGAATTCGGGCTTGACCCGAAGGGAGCTCACATTATCAACGGTCATGTCCCCGTGATTGTGAAAAAAGGAGAGTCCCCGATGAAGTGCGGCGGGAAGCTGCTGGTCATCGACGGCGGTTTTTCCAAAGCGTATCAGCCGAAGACCGGTATCGCGGGTTATACTCTGATCTACAATTCCTACGGGCTGATTCTGGCCGCCCATGAGCCTTTCGAGTCTCTGGAGCAGACAGTGCTGACCGAGACCTGCATGCACTCTCATATCGTGATGGATGAGAATGTGACGAAGCGCAAGATGGTGGCGGACACGGACACCGGGAAAATGCTGCGGGAGCAGATTGAGGAACTGGAAGAACTGCTGGAGGCTTACCGAAGCGGTGCGATTGTGGAAAAGGCGTAGGCGGCTGACGGACAGGATTTATTGGTTGACGATTATGCAAAGATTTGTATGAAGTCTGGTTGACCGGGGAAATAGAGAAAAAACAGATGAATCGTGTAAACGAAGCCGAAATTGACCCGAGAAATAGAGAAAAAGCGTAAGAATCGTGTAGATGAAGCCGTAATCGACCCGGGAAATGGAAGGAAAGCAGAAAACCGTGTCAAATAAATGCAGGCACATGTATAGTTTGTGCAAGTACATTAAGAACTAAAAAAGAAACTTTAAAAATCCAAATATGAAAAAACAGATAGAAAAAAGCCCCTGCATGAACTGCAGGGGCTCTGCTTTTTAAGGAAAAGTTTTACATCTCCACATCCATCAGCTGAGAAGTGCAGTTCGGACAGCGGGTCGCCGCGATATGTATCTCTGACTGGCAGAACGGGCAGGTCTTGGTCGTCGGCTCTTCGGGAGCTTCCTCTTTCTTCAGACCATTGCGCATGGTGTTGATCACTTTTACAATCAGGAATACTACCAGCGCCATGATGATGAAGTTGATGATGTTGGAGATAAAGGAGCCGTATTTGATTACGGCGGCTCCGGCTGCCTCGGCTGCCTCCAGGGTTTCATACTGTGTTCCGTTCAGGGATACGAACAGGTTGGAAAAATCGATATGACCTGTGAATAATCCCAGGAACGGATTGATGATGTCGTCCACCAGGGAGCTGATGATGGATGTGAAAGCTGCGCCGATGATCATGCCGATGGCCAGGTCCATCATGTTGCCCTTAAGGGCGAACTCTTTGAATTCTTGGATAAATTTCTTCATATTTTCCTCCTTTGCACAAATCTGTGAAAATCTGTGATATTAGACATATCATAGCACAAAAGGTTAGAATCGTATAGATTTTTTTGTGCCGATTTGCTATATTTTTTGTTTTATCTATTTTTCTTTAGCAGCCTGTAAAATGCGGAAAAATTTTGGGGGTTTGAAAAATCCGGAACTTTATACTTTGTGTGGCAGGAGTCTGGGATGCGGTGTTTCACCGTGGACAGAGTCTGGAGTGCTGCAATTTATGCGCAGCAGGATTCGTTGGCGTTGCGATTCAAAGCGAAATGTGTTATCATATGAAACGCCGTTCGAATGGAATGTTTTCTGTCTGAGTGTTTTGTGAGAGATTTTGAAGAGTTATCCGGAGAGTGCATGCAGGTGTTAAGGAGATGTGAGTATGGTAATTGCAACAACAATGTGTAAACTGCTGATCGCGATGCTGATCGGCTTTTATCTGTTCCGGAAAGGAATTCTGAACAGGGAAGTCAATGCGAAACTGTCCTCTCTGATTGTTCAGATCACCTGTCCGTGTATCATTCTGAACAGTATTTCGTCTGTTTCCCACGATAATCCGCAGATGGTGCTGAAGCTGTTTCTGGCGGGAATCGTAATTTATGCGGTTTTTGTCGTCCTTGCCCGCGTTTTTACAAAAATCATGCGGGTGCCCGCTCACCTGCGCGGGACCTATATGTGTATGTTTATCTTTTCCAACAATACATTTATGGGATATCCGGTTGTGCAGGCGCTGTTCGGCGACAGTGCGATTTTCTATATCACGATTTTTAATATGCCGTTTAATATCCTGTTTTTCACGCTGGCGCTGCACTATTTTCAGAAGGATGCCGCGATTGAATCGGATAATCTGGAGAAGCTGAAGACAGATCCGCGCAGCCTGATCAATAACGGAATCATTGCGTCCGTTGCCGCGCTGATCATTTACTTTGTCAATATTCCGATGCCAGATATTTTTTATGAGTGCGTGGGCTTCATCGGCAATATCACAACGCCCTTGTCCATGATCATCATCGGATCTTCCATGGCGGCGGCCTCCTTAAAGGAGATTAAGACGGAAAAAGGCATCTGGCCCATGCTGCCGATCCGCCTGGGCGTCCTGCCGCTGATTGTCTGGGCCTTTATGCATCTGTGGACCAACGACCCGACGATCATCAGCATCTGTACGATCGGTGCCGGTATGCCGGTGGCCTCCCTGGTGGCTATGGGGAGCGCACCCTACCCGAGACAGAACAAGGCGGCCTCCATCGGTGTGGTCGTTTCCACACTGTGTTCGCTGGTGACAATTCCGATTATGGCCGCCCTGCTTGGGGCGTGAGTTATCGGGAAAGTGTTGCGGACAGGATAATGATCAGCATGCCTGAATGGCTAAGAAACAGCCTGTTAAATGAAAGGATTTAAGGAAAGCCGCTCACTGAGGCAAATGATGTACTCCCGTGGGCGGCAATCTTTATAGAGTATAGCTTCATCAGTTAGTTAAAACCGATTACTTTCTGGGAAATTTTGTATATCGTGAGGGCAATGCCCCGTCCTCCTTTCCCCGGCAGGTGGAGCGTCTGTCCCATAATCCTTCGCCGCAGATAGTGGAAGAGCCGGATGTCTTTTCCTTAATGCAGGTCCAGAGATCTCGTTTTTTCTGCAGATTCTCTTCGGTTCCCGATTTGATCAGCAGAACGGTGGAGATCACGGTCATAATTTCCAGATAACTCAGCATGTAGCGCCGGAGATGACGGTCGGCAATTTTCCGGACATCATAGGCATCTATCATCATCTTATTTACCTTGATCTGCTGGTCGATGCGACGAATCATGACCTGCTCATTGACAGACTGATCCTCCCGGCCGATGTAATAGCGGTAAAAGTCAACATCCATGTAATACATGGTCTTGACATAGGGAAGCGGCACATACACAAAGAGGTTATCTACATAAAAAGTGTGCTTCGGCAGGACCAGGTGGCAGTCCCGCAGAAGCTGGGTGCGGTAGATGACCGAGTGCATGAGTATGTATTTTCCGACATTAAATTTTCGTGTTTCAGACCAGTCAAAGAGCTGATTTTCCGGCAGCAGGCGGCGGTAGCGCGTGGCTTTTTTGTGCCGGGCACCTTCCTTCTCATAGATAAAATTGCTGATCATCATGTCCAGCATGCAGCCGGAACTGCAGAGACTCCGGAGCGTTTTTAAAATTTCGAGATAGCTGTCGGTATCGACCCAGTCGTCACTGTCTACCACCTTAAAGTACAGACCGGTGGCCTGGAGAATTCCGGTGTTTAAACCTTCCCCGTGTCCTCCGTTTTCCTGATGGACTGCCCGGATCATGGAGGGATATTTTTCGACGTATTCGTCTGCGATGGCGCCTGTCTGATCGGTGGAACCGTCGTCCACAATGATGATTTCCACATCTTCGCCGCCGGGAAGCAGAGAGTCGATACAGCGGCGCATATAATCCTGTGAGTTGTAGCAGGGCACGGTTATCGTGAGCAGTTTCATTGCAATCTCCTTTATCTTTTACGTGTTCACAAATTGTTCATTTTTTATTTAAAATTTAATTAAAAACATCACACAAAGATGACACATTTCATGTCTATACTCTAAACCATAAGATAAATCATTAATTACGAAATATCACAAATTCCTTTTTATAAATCTTTTTCATGTATAGCCGGTGCGGATGCATCGGCTTCCTCTTTTTTCTGGTATGATACCCAATGGTTTCTTACACAGGCAAAAATTAATCGTAAGGATGTATCTGTGTTGTTCGGTGTATTCACTGTGTATGATATCTGCATCCGGTGAGGCTTTGCGCGGATTAAATATATCTGGTATATGCCGCAAACGCTGATGGGATAGGATAGTGTGCCCGTGCGTCCTCAATCTCCACAAACAGCAGATCAGATTCTTCCCTGGTCAGGGAATCCACCCGGATCATGTAACCCGTCATATGCCATTCCACATGGGAAAAAATATGCTTTGCGTCCTCCAGCTTCTGAATATGGAGCGGGTGTAGCTGCATTTCCTGTACTGCCTCAATCGCCTCATCCCGGGAGAGGCAGCCATCCAGGTTGGGAAATTCAAACATCCCGGCCAGAAGCCCTCTGGGCGGCCGTTTGTGAAGGACGATCCGGTCGCCGTCGCGGATGATAAGGACGGTGCGGTCTTCTAAACGCCGCGCAGCTGCCTTTTTCTTCACGGGAAGCTGCAGCTGGATGCCCTGTTTTCTGGCTTTGCAGCAGAAACTCCAGGGACACTGCTCACACAGCGGCTCGCCGTTTGGCAGGCAGACGATAGCACCCAGCTCCATCAGCGCCTGATTGAAAGCCCCGGCCTGTCCGGCAGGAATGATTGCTTCGAGTTGCCGATCTACTTCCGTGCGGACGGACTGTTTCGTAATATCAGAGTCATCTGCAGTGACTCGCATGATAATTCGCAGCACATTGCCGTCCACGGCCGGTACGGGGATGCCGTAGGCGATGGACGCGATGGCTCCTGCCGTATAGCGGCCGATTCCCTTCAGGGAGAGCAGCTTTTCAAAATCGGCGGGGAGTTCACTGCCGTAGGAAGTCATAATCTCCTGTGCGGCTGCCTGCATGTTGCGGACCCGGTTATAGTAGCCGAGACCCTCCCACAGCTTCAGCAGGGTATCCTCCTCACACTCCGCCAGAGCCTGCACGGTGGGGAGTGCAGTCATAAACCGTTCAAAATAAGGCTTCACCGCCTCCACACGGGTCTGCTGCAGCATGATCTCGGATACCCAGACCCGGTAGGGCGTTACCTTCTCCCGCCAGGGAAACACGCGGGCGTTGGCAGCGTACCAGTCGAGGAGAGGTGAAACAAGCTTCTTGAAATCAAAAGTATTTTCCATGAAAAAAGTATAGCATAACAGTCAGTAAATGATAAGGGGGAAAATTTGTAAAAGGTTTATGAAAATTTACGGAGTTAAAAATCAGCCGTTCCGCTATTCTGAGTATCTGGATGTGAGGGCGAAACTGGCATCCCTGAAGAATGGAGCGGATTTTTACTATGCCTTATTTTCTGAAAGCGGATTTGATGAAAAAATTAAGAAAGAGGCGGAGAATGAACGGTTGCTGCTGTTTTCCCTGGATCAGATTGTAAATCTGAAATAAAAATACCGGTATTTTTATAACAATCCGGTTCCGGATGAATATAGTCTGCCGCTGATCGCGGACAGCTTCCCGTTAAGCTGTTGGAATAATAGAATGTTTATGGGATCTGAACATCGCCAGATCCCAATTTTTTTACCCTTAAAGCATCTTTAAATATTTTTTTTGCTCTGCTGTCGGAATCTTTAATGCTTCCATCGCCTGTTCTGCCGTAAGCTTTAAAGTTTCCATCATACTTTTAATATTTCTGACAGTAGTACGTTCTTCACCTCTTGTTTCGCCTATGGTCTCTCCTATTGCCTTTCCGCGTGCTTCGCCCTCTTTTGCAATTTCTTCAAACAGTGTACACATCGTATTGCCCTCCTTTTTTGCCAGCGCGCTATAATCCAGCTTCGTATCGGTTACTCCGGCAGCCGCGATGATCACATCCCGGTCAGTCCGGTTCTTCTCGCAGTACCGTATCGCTTTTTCTTTTGCTTCTTTTTTGGTGATCGCCGTGTTAAGAATAATCTCCAGCAGATGAAAAAAATCACGGTTATTTTTATTGTGAAACACCAGGCTGTTTTTTCTCGCCTCCACCAGAATCATCCGGTAATCATTCACATACTTCCGCATCGGTTCCGGGATATCCAGCATCTCGTGCAGGGATCTGGCTCCGTCCCACGGTTTCTCGCCATAGTATACCACAACCGTTACTACTGCTGCAAAGCGGTCAGTCCGCCGCATTCCGGATAAAAATTCGTCGGCGCTTATCGTTTCTGTTTCCGGAACCGGAATGTCATTCCCGCTCACATTGTCTCTTTTCGCGTACCAGTCAGAAAGTTCGTTCCTGCTTTCACTTTTCTTTTTAAAAGCAGCGCGTACTTTTTTTGCTTTTTCATTGTACTGCTTCTGATAGACCCCGTGGTCATATCCCATCACCCGCAAAGGCATCGCGTAGTGAACCCG
>JAJBTR010000089.1 GCA_020860745.1 Lachnospiraceae bacterium
CCCCCCGGACCCCGCAAGCCGTCCAGCCAGACAAAACTGCTTCCCCTCGCGGCCCCGACTTCTCTCTCCTCCGTCAGAGACAGGCAGACCCGGACGTCAATTTCAATCATCCGCGGCTTCACGATATGGAATTTGCCCGCCCGGATAATATTTTCATCCATGTGAGCGGACAAATACGCGAAAATCCGCTCCTTCATGCTTTCAAAGCTTACCGTTTCTTCCTCATAATCCTCCGGCAGCACCACCAGTGTCACCGCACCGGGCTGCCGTTTCCGGTTCTCATCAAAACCGGAAAAACACCGGATCCGACTGATATTGCCCACAGCCTCCCTTGCCATGTCCTCATAGTCCCGGACAGACACGCAGCGGTAACGATGTCTCAATATCTTCGCGTTCCGGTCTACCGCCTGCAGCACCTTTTCCCGGTCGGTTCCGCCGGAGGTGGCAATCGGATTGAAGCTGGTGTTGACAAACCCCACCGTCCGGCTCAGGCGGTCCACTGTGCCGACCTGCACATTTCCCGCCGCTCCGCGGCAGAACGTATACCGAACCCGGATCTCAATCTCTTCCTGCTCCGTCAGCCGTGTGGAGCGCATATACTTCGGGAAAAACAGCGTTCCCCCACAGCGGTCCGCCACAAACTCCCGTCTCGTCTCACTGTCGCCGGCCAGTTCACCGACCTCCGTCCAGGTCTCCCAGACCGGCGTGAGCGCTCCGTCCCGGTACTCCGCCCGCTCCAGCACATCCACGCGGATGTCCGCCAGATCCGTATAGGGAAGCTGTATCCTTTTCTCCTCCGCTCTGACGTCAATGCGGTACATTTCCTCCATGGTCTCTATCCCCCGGATCACCGTGGAGTTCGGGTAAATACCCTCGATTCCGGGTTTCAGCTGCGCCCACTCGCGGCTTCGGTAAGCACCGCTCTCGTCCACGATACGGATCCAGAATAAATCCTGCCCGAAGAGGGTACAGCGCCTGCCGTCATTGTTTCCAAACCAGGAAACCAGGCCGGTGTGATGAAAATTCCGGGTACCGTCCGTCATATGTATTCTCTGAAATCCTTTTTTCCCATATATTCCCAGGTCAGCCCCGGCATAACCTCGCAGGCAGCATCCTTCAGAACAAAAAGCATCCTTAAGGGGCCGCCGGTCAGAGGCTCCTCAAACCCCAGATAGCAGGCCGCCCTCTGGTCGGGAAGCGCATCGCACAGCCGGAAAGAATACCCATCCCGCCGCAGCGCATCGCGGTCAATCCTCTGCATCTCCATATTGTTCTGACGAAATACCATTGCCGGGGAGAGAGGATTGGTTGCGTAATCGTAGGAGAAGAAAAACTGTCCCGCCACCGGCACAACATAGGATCCCTTCAGCTTAAACGCATTGTTCATTTTTAGAATTCTGGCACGGATACAGAAGCTCTGTGTGGAATTGACCAGTGTCGGCCGAATGTCGTCCGGACAGGTAAATTCCATCCGGATTCTTCTGCCTTTTCCGGAATCATCCGGGGTAAAGATGGTCTGACAGGATGTGGGAACCTTCAGTCTGGTCCACCCGTAACCATTAAAATATTCCCATACCACCTGTCGGGTTGTGATATCATACTCCTTATCCGGCACAAAAGTCTGTTTGCGCATGATCATCTTCCACTGAATCGGCGTGGTCGACAGGATGTCCTCCAGAGGTATCTTTATAAAATTCAGGTCAAATTCCAGCCGGATATCAGCACCTGCTTTTCCCAGCACTTCCTCGCTGACCAGATAGAATTCATTGTAGACAGCCGGCGACTCCCCGAATACCAGGACATTATCCTTTTTCTCCTCATCTGTCCCATCCACATGAACCAGATCCGGCGCCAGATTCGAGGCGCTGACGGACAGCCTGAGATCAGAGAGAGAAATCCCGGAGAAAAATCCTGTGTCCGCAACCTCTAAGCGGATCACATACATGGACTCAAATTCTTCCTGGGGCGCAATCCCCGCTTCCCCGCCTTCCAGGATAAAACAAAGCCCATCCTCTTCTATTTTCATCCCCCGGACATCCTGGTATCCCTCCGCCGTTCCGTAAGAAATGCGTATCCGGGAGGTATCAGACAAAGCAATGCGGAGCGCCTCATCCCAGGCTTTCCCCCGGGCAGATTTCCAGGAGAGCTTTGCCACAGCCGTCCCCGTCTTCAGACTCTGATCAAAACAGCAGTACAGGCAGTGCACCTGGAGATTTTCTCCCTCCTTCTGAAAGAGAGAAAACGAGGGAACACTGTTCTCTTCCCGATCGTAAATCTCATAGATCGCATCCTCTTCCGGCTGTGCCAGATAAACTTTCTGTATGTCCATATGGCGTACCAGAACTTCCTCGCCGGTTTCAAAGACCAGAGGTTCCTCCGCCGTCTCCGCCAGGAGACCGGTGCCCACCGGGACCTCCTCCTCACCGTCATATCCTCCCGGCAGATCAAAGGTAATATAACCTTCCGACGGCCTGGCCGGAACCAGCTTCGCCCCCAGGTCATCAAAAAAAGGTCAGCATATCGCCTGTGCCGGAAAGGTTGAAACGCCTGATATTATCGCTCATCATATCGGCGAAAAGTGAGGCCAGTGCGGTTCCCGCATCCGGATGCTCCTCGTCAAACCGCCATTCCGGGACATACTGCTTTGCGCACTGCTTCATATATGCGAGAATATCTTCCCTGGTTTTTTTCTCCCTCTGCGGAATCTCCACTGTCTTCGCCTCCTTTCTGATGTCGCTGTTCAAAAAATCCTCATCTACTCAATTCCCTCGTTGATATAAAACGGATAGACCAGGTTGTAGGGGTTGTTGGTGGCGCGTATCACATAGCTGATGTAGATCAGCAGAACGCCCTCCCCGATCCGCTCATCGCTGACCTCCGCCTGAATATCCGTAATTCTCGGCTCCCAGCGGATCAGCGCATTCTCCACCTCATTTTTCATCGCGTACAGCGTCGTATAGTTCACATTCTCAAAGGATTAGTGAAAAAGATTAAACCCAAACTCCGGATCCATCATCCGCTCCCCCTTCGCGGTTCCCAGAATGACCCGGACCGATTCCTCAATGTTCTCCTCGCCGGAAGACATCCGGATCCGTCCCGTCGCCTCGTCCACGCTGATGGGGAACTTCCATCCGGTTCCCAGAAACGCTTTTACCTCTTCCCGCTGTCTCATCCTGCCCACCTCTCAAAATCACCGGCTGCCCGCAGCAGATCACTTTATCGCTGCCTGTCTGATCCGTCACACCCCGCCGGTCAGTTGATTTTCACCATGCTTCCTTTCAGCTGGGCGATACCGGAAGCTTCCAGTCCCAGCTCGCCGTTGGCTTTCACTTTCACGGAGGTTCCGGAAAATTCCGAGCTCTGGCCTGTCAGCTTCAGGCTCTGCGACCCCTCCGCTTCAACGGTCCCCGCCGCGATCTTTACAGAATTCGCATCCGCTTTCAGGACCTCCTTGCTGCCCACCGCCAGCGTGATGGCCGTCTTCGCCGTCACTTTCAGATTGCCGCCCTTCGCATCCAGGAGAATACTGTTATTCTTCTCCTTGTCCTGCAGGGCAATGGATTCCGCCTCATCGTCAATGCTGATTTCCAGCTCCTTCGGCGTGCGGATCGTAATCTTTTCCTTCCCCTCCGTGTCTGAGAAAAGAATTGTGGTGCCGGCTTTGGTCATAATCCTTTTGACCTCATTTTTCTCCGTGACCGTATCTTTGGGAAAGGTATCCGTGTCATTCCACATACATCCTATGACCACCGGTGTATTCAGATTCCCGTTTACAAATCCGACAATCACCTCCGTCCCGATCTCCGGGAGCCAGTAATTACCGAATTCTTTTCCTCCGTAGGGGGTCATGACCCGCACACAGTCGGAGGTCTTCTGCGTCTTCTCCCCCATGAGGTATTCTACTTTTACCATCCCGGGATGCTTCTCGTCCCAGATATCTTTCACGATGGCGTTCATCAGCCCCGGGGCATTGACGGATCCGGCGGAATCCCGCTCTTTTGTCTCTGACAGCAGTTCATCGTAAAAATTCATCGTTTCCAGCCTCCCACCTCAAAGGATGTCCGGTAACCGTCGCCTCCAAAGGAATGTCTGGCTTCCACCACATAATAGGTGCCGTCGATCAGTTTGGAATCCCCGTTTTTTATCTTCACATATCCGCCGGGCAGGATCTCCGGCACCCCGATGCAGCTTCCGCTGGCCTGCCTGGACTTCTTCTTCTCCTGCTCCGCCCGGTAATCGGCAATTTTTTTTGCCTCGCTCTGATCCTGCACATCCGCGTTCATCTCCGTGACCTCATTCTGAACCAGAGACTTCTGCGAATCGTCCGCTTTGACCGTAACCTCCGCCTCCACGCCTTCCTTCTTATCTGTATTCTGACCCAGGATACGGATCACGGCGTCCTGAAAAGATGCGCGCCGCTGAAAACTGAGGAAATCCCTGGCCCACTCCATCTCTACCGTGGAAAAAAGCTCCGCCGAGAGTTCTTTAAAGTACACCTTGCCGGCGTGGACGAAAAATTGCGCTCCGCTTTTCTGCAAAGCTCATCCGTGATAAATTCATAGTCACTGCCGTTCTGGCGGATGCACTCCACATCCATCTTTTCTGTGGTATCCACGCTGGTAGATTTATAGATCGCCTTGTATTTTTTTATCACTTCATTGAACGCGTCAGAATAACTTTTCACGTTGTGGGATATATTGCTCTTCTTGCTCCCCATGATCATACGGCGGACATCCACAGCGATGATCCGGACGGAGGGCGATTCTCCTAATTCATAAGTGATCTCATCAATATATCCGTAAAACAGGGAGGTTAGTTTGGAGCCATACCCCATCTCAATCTCCACGATCGAACCCAGTATAAAATTGGAGCTGATGCCGCTCACAAATTTGCGGCTTTTCAGGTCATACGCGCCGGTCAGCACAATCGTCGCGGCGCTGGCCGCATCCTGCGACAAAACTACCTCCACTGACTCAACCGCAAAGTCACTCTTTCCCACGACGTTCGATCCGTCCACATTCACCGCAAGGGCGGGCACCATAAAATTGTCATATTTGGATGCCAGACTTGACATGCTTACCGTCGCCATTTTCTTCTATATCCCTCTGTAACTGATCGTTCCGGGTCTGTCGGCCGACTTTGCCCGAAATCGTATCTGAAAAATATCCTTTTGTCCGCCATGAAAAAACCTACAAAGCCGGAAGCTTTACCACCTGGCCCGGGCTGATATCCAGCGGATTCAGTATCCCGTTTTCCTGCGCGATTACCTTCCACATCCCCGGATCGCCGTACTCTGCGTAAGCAATATCCCAGAGCTGTATCCCATCCCGGATGGTCCGGTATTTGGTACGGTCCGGCGACTCAAACGGAGATTTCCTGCTTTTATCGCTGGGGGAGATGGCGGATTTAAAGGTCATGCTGACCTTTGCCCGCACAGGCATCCCGCTCTCTGTGAACATCGTGTAGGTATGGTTTACTCTCGTCACAATACCCTTGAAATTCAGGGAGCCCCACTGAAAGGTCACCATTGGAGGACGGTGCAGACTGCCGTCGATGGAAGTCGCCGCCGCGATCTCCCTGGTGATCTCCGAGACATCCTTGGAGCTGGATCCCTTACCGAGCAGGGATGTCACCACGGAAGTCAGAGAGGACGACGGCGCCACATACGTATCCAGAAAAAGGTTGACGGTCAGCTCCGTCGCGTTGCCGGATATGTACTGAATGATCGGCCCGTCCAGTCCGGGGACTTTCTTCTCCGAGTAGGAGGCGCTGTCCGACAGCTGGTATTCCGAAGGGTTAAACAGGACGTCAATGTCTTTGGAACCGACCTCTTTTTCTATGATCAGTTTTGCTTTTGTGAGCCCCATTTTTTCACCCTCCTTATCTCTTCAGCAAATGATTTCTCAGCTTAAGCCCCTGCGGAGCCTTTCCATATGCAGTTCCTCGTGAAGCTGGCGTTTAACCTGCTCCGCCAGAGTCGCCGCGCTCTCCGCCGCACCGGCCCGCTTTATTTTCTGTGAAAGCTGCTGTTCCAGTTCATCCAGACGGCTGTTGATCTGCTTCTGAACATTTTTTCTCTCCGTGCTTTCCTCCTGCACACGGATCTGCGTCTGCGTCAGTATACTCTGCATAGCGGTGTTATCTGTGTAAACCCTCGGGCTCTCCTCCCGCTCGCCATAGGGAGAATCCCCCGCCTTATCACTCTGATTCAGAGTCAGGTGCGCCTCTGTATCGTTTGCGATTCCGGTCAGACCGGGATTCGCTGCATTTGCTGCCGTTTTCGCCTCCGGATTTAAAATATCCCCGGAAGCCATACGCACCATCTGTCTGACTGTTCTCCCGGGATCCCCGTCATACAATGAACCGTCTTCCTCCCGTTCTGTCTGCGTCTGACGGTCGCCGTTCGCTGCATACACTGCCCGGAAGCGGTGCGCCCATTCGCCGGACCGCACTCTGCGCTCCCTCTCATAAGTCAGAACTCTCTCCCGCGCGCTTCTATACTCTTCTTCTGTACGGATTCTTTCTCCCGGGATGGGAATAGGAGCCAGGTTCGTCAATGTCCCGCTGTCCGGGTAGGCTGTTCCCTGATCCGTGTAAGTTCCCCTCTGAACGAAGTCCTTTCGGTTCTGACCATGCGTCTGTCCCTGATTCTGTGCCCTGCTCCCTGTCTGTTCCGTGCGTAGAAATGCAACCAAAGATTGTCCCGCCCGGGCATTCTGCTGCTCCTGCATTTGCCGGTACACCGACTCCGACAGCTGTCTTACAAACTGCGGGTATTCCTCCGCATCCAGAGTCCCGACCCGGTCCACCATCTTTCGGATTGTCCTGTCCTGCAGAATGCCATCCTCGTAGGACAGGTGAAAATCATCCCGGCCGGTCTGAACACTGATCTGCCGGCTGATCTGCTCTTCCATACTTCTGAGCCGGCTGCGCATTTTCCCCATCTCAATCTGTCTGCGGATATCCGTCGGCTGCATCGCCTGACCCGCGCGTATTTCCTCCATGTACCGCGAAACCTCAGCCGTTTTTCCATCCTGATCCGCGGAATCTCTCTCTTCTCTCAGAATAAGTTCAGTGGAGGCCTTTTCCTCTGATTCAGAAATATTATATCTTTCGTATCCGGTGACTGTGTCATCTCTTCGGTCAGCTCCGGTTACTGTGTCATTTCCCCGGTCAGCTCCGATCGCCGTGCCATTTTCCTGGTCAGCTCCGATCACCGTGCCATTTTCCTGGTCAGTTCCGGTAACTATGCCATCTGCACGTTCGACTCCGGAAGCCGTGTCGCTTTCCTGGCCGCCTCCGTGTCCCGCGTAAACCAGCAGTGCTCTGCCCCACTCCCGGAATTCTTTTTCCTGCGCGCTTTCCGCCGCGTACCCTGTTCCGGCAGCTTCCGTTTGCGCCGCTCTCCGGATTCTCTCCCTGTCCCCTTCTGGCAGAGTACCTGTCACAGTTTCCGTTTGCGCTGTTCTCCGGATTCTTTCCCTGTCCTCTTCTGGCAGGGTGCCTGTCATGACCCCCGGTATATACTCTCCGTTATCCGGAAATCCCTGAACCGGTATGTGCTCACTTCTGTCCGGCTGTCTCTGTACCAGGTATGGGCTGTCTGTCGGTGCGGCAGTCTGACCCGGCATGAGCTCTTTTCTATCCGGCTGTCTCTGTGCCAGGTATGGGCTGTCTGTCAATGCGGCATTCTGACCCGGTATGAAATTTCTCCTGTCCGATTCTCTCTGTCCCGGATAGGAGCTGTCTGTCAATGTATCTGTATGTACCAGCTGCAGCGGTTCCCCGCTGTAGTGTTGATTTTGATTTACTTTCTCAATTGCGGTGCGGCTTCCCTGACGCTCCTGCCACCGCAAAACTACGGTTTCCGAAAGTTCCCTGACAAACCGCGGATACTCCTCCGCGTCCAGAGTCACGACATGCTCCATCATCCTCCGGATCGTCCTGTTCTGCAGAATGGAGTCCTTATATGTCAGATGAAAATCGTCCCGTCCCGTCCGGACGCCAATCTCCCGGCTGACCTGCTCCTCCATACTCCGCAAAAAACTGCGCATTTTTTCCTGGTCGGCCCTCTCACCTTCAAAAGCCTTTCCGTTTATCCGCTCATCTCCGAAAACGGTATCATCAGCATCCTCTGTCTGACCGTCCGCGTATCCCGCATAGACCAACAGCGCTCTGCCCCATTCACGATAATGATTTTCCCGAACGCTATCTGCCGCCGCATTCCCCATCACGGCAGATGCAGGAATTTCCGGTTCTGCTGCTCTCAGGATTCTCTCTCCTCTTCCGACTGGGTGCCTGTCATGGCTCCCGGTATGTATCCACTCCGGTTCGGTTCTTCCCGCCCCGGATAAGATCCGTCTGTCGGCGTGACTGTCTGACCCGATAAATGGTCACTCCTGTCCGAGTCTCCCTGCCCCGGAGAAGATCCGTCTGTCGGCGGGACTGTCTGACCCGGTATACTCCCGCTCCTGTCCGATTCTCCCTGTACCGAATATGAACTTTCTGTCAATGTATCTGCGTGTACCATCTGCAGCGGTTCCCCGCTGTCGGGTTGATTTTCTTTCTCAATTGCAGAGCGGCTTCCCTGATACTCCCGCCACTGCAGCAATACAGACTCCGACAGTTCCCTTACAAATCGCGGATATTCCTCCGCGTCCAGAGCCGCCACATGCTCCATCATCCTCCGGACTGTCCTGTTCTGTAAAATGGAGTCCCCATATATCAGGCGGAAATCATCCCGTCCTGTCTGAATGCTGATCTCCCGGCTGACCTGCTCTTCCATGCTTCGCAGCAGGCTGCCCATTTTCTCCCAGTCTTCCTGTGTTATCCCGTCTGTCCGGGCTTTCTGCGTTGTCCCGTCTGCCTGGGCTTCCCGCATTGTCCCATCTGTCCGGGCTGTCTGTGTTGTCCCGTCTGCACGGTCTTCCTGTTTTAGTTCTTCTGCGTAATCAATCCGCTTTGTATCATCTGCCTGACCGAACCGCTTTGTCTCTTCTATATAGCCAGTCCGCTCTGTCTCATCCGTCTGAGCCAGCCGTATTGTCTCACCTGTCTGCCGCGGCTCACCAGTCAGGGGTTTCTGATTTGTCCCGCCTGTTAGTTTTATCTCGTCCGCCCGTCCTGTCCGAGCTTCCTGATCTATCTGAAATATCTGAGTTGCCTCATACGCACGTACTGACGTACTGCGTAATTCTGCGGGCTGCAACGCCTGTTCCTCACTCTCTTCCCGCACGTTCCATGGGCTTTCAGGCTCTTTTTCATCCCAATGAGCGAAACCTCTCTCTTCTTCTCTCAGGATAAGTTCAGCAGAGGCATATTCCTCCGACTCATCGATTCTATATTGTTTGTATCCGGGATCTGCGCTGTCTTCCCGACCGTCTCCGGAAGCAATATCATCTTCCAGTCCGTCTCCCGCGTAAGCCAGCAGCGCTTCGCTCCATTCCCGGAGCTCCATTTCCCGGATGCTTTCCGCCGCTGTATTTTCTGCATTTCCTGTTTCGGAGCTTCTGGCTTCTCCAGCCAGCTCAGTGTACGGCGCCTCTTCTGCAGTCTCTTCTTCTGCCTGGCCGCCTCTGAGAGCTCTGGTTTCCGTCTCACGCAAAACATCCCGGTATTTTTCGAGAGAACTTTCCTCCCCTTTCCGGATGTTTTCCCGTAATTCAACGAGTCTCCGACTTACATTCTGATTCATATCACCGGAACTTTTCAGAATCCGGCGGATTTCCGTGTTGCTTTCAGCAAATTCTCTTTCCGCAGGCGGCAATTCTTCCAGCACCTGCCGGATAATGTCCTCCCCGCTTTCCTCTTCCTCCTGTTCGCGAATCTCCCGCAAATCCTCCGCAAGCTGCCTGCAAACTCTCACAG
>JAJBTR010000374.1 GCA_020860745.1 Lachnospiraceae bacterium
CGTTAAATTCAGCATTTATCTTATGTTTAAAATTTCTTCATGAAACAACCCTGGACGGGCGCCCGGCACTTTATAAGCTTTTCCGACGAAGGCTCAACACTTTATAATTTTTTTCTGACCGCGGACAGCCCTCTGTTTTGGTTATCCCTGCAGCGCAATCCATTTCAGATACGCATTCATAAACGGGTCAAGGTTTCCATCCATAACACTATCCACATTGCCGGTCTCTTCATTTGTACGCAGATCCTTTACCATCTTATAAGGCTGCATCACGTAGGAACGGATCTGGTTTCCCCATCCGATTTCCGTAAGGTCTCCCCGGATATCATCCACTCGCTCCTGGTTCTCCTGTTTTTTCAGAAGATACAATTTGGACTTCAGCATCTGCATGGCCTTGTCCTTATTCATATGCTGAGACCGCTCATTCTGGCACTGCACGACAATGCCGGTGGGCAGATGCGTAATCCGGATGGCAGACGATGTTTTATTGATATGCTGGCCGCCGGCGCCGCTGGAACGATAGGTATCAATCCGCAGGTCATCCTCGTTGATCTCGACCTCCAGATTCTCCTCCAGCTCCGGCATCACATCACAGGACGCAAACGAAGTCTGGCGTTTTCCCGCCGCATTAAACGGTGATATGCGAACCAGACGATGGACTCCCTTCTCCGATTTCAGATACCCGTAAGCATTCTCTCCGTTTACCTGGAATGTGACAGACTTAATACCTGCCTCATCGCCGTCCAGATAGTCCAACACCTCCAGGTCATACCCTTTTGCCGTCGCCCAACGGGTGTACATGCGGTACAGCATACTCACCCAGTCGCAGGCCTCGGTCCCGCCGGCACCTGCATGGAGCGTCACAATGGCATTGTTGCTGTCAAATTCTCCGGATAACAGCGTTTTCATACGGATACTTTCAAAAGTAGTCTGAAATTCTTCCAGCATTTCCTCAATTTCAGGAATCAGGGAAGCGTCCTCCTCCTCGTATCCCATCTCGATCATGACCTCGATGTCCTCCATCATGGAAGTCAGATGGCGGAATACCTCAACATCGTCTTTCTTACTTTTCAGTTCTCTCATCATTTGCTGGGAGCGCTCCGGATCATTCCAGAAATCCGGCGTCTCCATTTCCCGCTCTAATTCCTCTATCCTCTGCTCTTTGTTAGCGAGGTCAAAGTGAATCCCTTACTTCCTGCAGCGGGTGTCGGTATGCGTTCAAACTGGACTTGAACTGATCTAATTCTACCACACAACTCACCTCTTTCTTTTTTTATATAAGCGATTATAAAGCCCGGTATATATACTGAAATTCTGTGATGTATTTTTAACGCAGACACGTTGATTTGCTCATTTTTTTCCGCCGTCTATAGACAGCATTCTCCGCAAACTCGCCTGCGCGCAGGCGAGTTTGCGGAGAATGCTGTCACTATGCTCAAAAAATTTCGCAAATCTGCCTACCGTCTGCTTGTAAAAACACATCACAGATTTTCGCGTACTATAACGGCAAGCTCTATAATTGACTTATCAACTTTACTCTACATGCCCTTTCGCGCGTATCACATCCAGCACCTGGTTGACATAGTGCTCACAAATTTCCTCTGTCTCTGCCTCCACCATGACGCGGATCACCGGCTCGGTGCCGCTCTCGCGGACCAGGATCCGGCCTGTATCGCCGAGCAATCCCGCAACCTGCTCAACGGCCGCCCGCACATCCGGGTCATTCTGTGCCTCCGCTTTATTTCTGACGCGGATATTTTTCAGCACCTGCGGATAAATTTTCACCGGTTCTGTCAGCTTTGACAACGGCATTTTTTTCGCCAGCATAACCTGCATCACTTTGAGGGATGTCAGAATGCCGTCCCCGGTTGTGGCATATTTGCTGAAGATGATATGCCCGGACTGTTCCCCGCCGATGCGGTGTCCGTTTTTCTGCATGCACTCATAAACATACTTATCACCCACAGCCGTTTTCTCATAATCAATCCCGGTCTCATCGAATGCTTTGTAAAGGCCGAAATTGGACATCACAGTCGTAACGATGGTATTGTTCAGAAGCTTTCCTCTCTCTTTCATATATTTTCCATATATATAGAGAATCAGATCGCCGTTGACCACGTTTCCCTGGTCATCCACGGCTATACAGCGGTCCGCATCTCCGTCATAGGCAAATCCCGCATCCAGATGTTTATCCTTCACAAACTGCTGTAAAACCTCGATATGTGTGGAGCCTGCGTTGTTATTGATATTCATGCCATTGGGCTCCGCGTTGATCACATAGGTTTTGGCGCCCAGGGCGTCAAATACATTCTTGGCAATCATCCATGCGCTTCCGTTTGCACAATCCAGGCCGATGCGCATCCCGCGGAAAGAATGCGTCGCCAGGGAGATCAGATAACCCACATAACGGTTTCTCCCTGCCGCATAGTCCACCGTGCATCCGATAGATTCCCGCGTGGCAAAGGGAATCTCATCCATCTCCTCCCCAAACAGATTGACATGGCCGTCAATATAATCTTCGATATAGGAAATGGTCTTCTCATCCATCTTTTCCCCGCGGTTATTGATCAGCTTAATACCATTGTCATAATATGGATTATGGCTCGCGGAGATCATAATACCGCAGTCAAAATCTTCTGTCCGCACCACATAGGATACGGAGGGCGTCGTAGTGACATGCAGCAGATAAGCATCTGCTCCGGAAGCCGTCAGTCCGGCTACCAGTGAATACTCAAACATATAGCTGGATCTGCGGGTATCCTTTCCGATCACAATTTTTGCTCTGTTTCCGCTGAGCTCGTGATAATACCAGCCCAGGAAGCGTCCCACTTTGTAAGCATGCTCCACTGTCAGAGTCTTATTGGCCTCCCCTCGGAAACCGTCAGTTCCAAAATATTTTCCCATCCTGTCTGTTCTCCAATTCTATAATACTGACCTACAGCAGGTCTTTCAGCTGCTCCAGCAGATCCTCCACACACTCATCCAACGTCCCTTTGCTGGTGTCAATGACCGCATCCGGATGCTCCGGCGGCTCATAAGGACTGGAAATGCCTGTAAAGTTATCCAGTTCTCCGCTGCGCGCTTTCCGGTAAAGCCCTTTTACATCGCGGCGTTCGCACTCCTCAATCGGGGTATTGACATATACCTCAATAAATGCATCCCCGATAATCTCCCGCGCGCGCCTCCGGTCATGAACAAACGGAGAGATAAAGGATGTCAGCACAATAAGACCCGCATCGTTCATCAACTTTGACGCCTCGGCAATCCGGCGGATATTCTCAATCCGGTCATGCTCACGGAAACCCAGATTCCGGTTCAGTCCCATCCGGACATTATCCCCATCCAGAAGCATGGTGTGCCTGCCCATGGCGGCAAGCCGTTTCTCCAGTTCGTTAGCCAGGGAAGATTTCCCCGCTCCGGAAAGTCCGGTGAACCAGATTGTCCTGGCTGTCTGCCCCAGCAGATTTTCCCGGAACTCTCTTGTGATATCCATATCATGCCAGGTCAGATTATCCCCCCGGTTCAGGGAGTGTTCCACAACCCCGCAGGCGGAAGTCATATGGGAAACACGGTCAATCAGAATCAGCGACCCCAATGCATTGTTTTTCTCAAACTTGTCAAACACGATCCTGGATGCGACTGCAATCTCGCAGCGGGCAATCTCATTCTTATAAATCGCATCGGCGTATACTTCCTCGCCGGAATTGACGTCGATCTTATATTTGATGTTCATCACGGTGGCCGGCACCTTCTGCGTGCCGATCTTCAGGAGGTAATTTTTCCCCTCCACCAGCTTCTCATCATCCATCCACAATATGTTGGCTGCAAACAGTGTATTGACATACTCCTGCGCGCCTTTTACCAGCACACAGCCGCGGGAAACATCAATCTCGGTATCCAGTTGAATGGTAACTGCCCGCCCTGCAGAGCTGGTCTGCACCTCATCAAACCCCTGGTGGATGGAGGAAACCTGCGCAGTCTCTCCGCTGGGCAGCACGGTAATGCGGTCTCCCACGCTCACCTGTCCGCTCTCAATCTGTCCCTGAAATCCGCGGAACGTGTGGTTCGGACGGCAGACCCTCTGCACGGGCATGGTAAATCCGGACTCCGCCGGATCCTGCTTCACATCAATATTTTCCAGATAGGTCAGAAGCGGTTCTCCCGTATACCACGGCATCCGGTCGGAACGGCTGGTGATATTATCGCCTTCCGTTGCTGATACCGGAATCATCGCCGCTGTCTTATAATCAAATTCCGCCAGAAGGACGTTAATATTCTTCCGGATTTTGTCAAACTTGCGCTTCTCATAGTTGATCAGATCCATCTTATTGATGGCAAAGACGAAATGCTTGATGCCCATCAGCGAACAGATCCGCGTATGCCTTCTGGTCTGTGTCAGGACTCCCTGGCTCGCATCCACCAGGATTACGGCAAGATCCGCAAAGGAGGCTCCGACCGCCATATTTCTCGTATATTCTTCATGTCCCGGCGTATCCGCCACGATAAAGGAGCGGTTATCCGTAGTAAAATACCGGTATGCCACATCGATGGTGATCCCCTGCTCACGCTCCGCCATAAGACCGTCCAGCAGCAGGCTGTAATCAATCTCTCCGCCTCTGGAACCCACTTTAGACTCTAATTCCAGTGCACGCTCCTGATCCGCAAAAATCAGTTTGGCATCGTAAAGCATATGACCGATCAGAGTGGATTTTCCGTCATCCACACTTCCGCAGGTGATAAATTTCAGCAATGCATCCATTAGAAATACCCCTCCCTCTTACGCTTTTCCATGCTGGCCGCGCCGCCGTCCTTATCAATCACGCGGCTGGTCCTCTCTGAGGAAACCGCGCTTAAGGTTTCCTGGATAATGGCATCCAGGGTATCGGCATCCGACTCCACGCCGCCAGACAGCGGATAACAGCCCAGCGTGCGGAAACGCACCTTTTTCATCATGGGTTTCTCTCCGGGCAGAAGTCTCATGCGGTCGTCATCCACCATAATCAGGTTGCCATCCCTCTCCACCACAGGGCGTTCAGCAGCAAAATACAGTGGTATGATTTCTATACTCTCTCTCTTGATATACTGCCAGATGTCTTTCTCGGTCCAGTTCGAGATGGGAAATACGCGAATACTCTCCCCTTTATTAATCTCCGTGTTGAACAGCTTCCACATCTCGGGTCTCTGGTTCTTCGGATCCCATGCGTGCTCCGCGTTGCGGAACGAGAAAATCCGCTCTTTCGCTCTGCTCTTCTCTTCATCACGGCGGCCTCCTCCAAAGGCGGCTGTAAAACCGTATTTATTCAGTGCCTGCTTCAACGCCTGCGTTTTCATAATATCTGTATAGGCAGCGCCATGGTCAAACGGGTTGATTCCCTGCCGGAGTCCTTCCTCATTGATATATTCCAGCATCTCGATGCCGTATTTTTCAGCCACCTTATCCCGGAACGAAATCATTTCCTTAAACTTCCAGGTCGTGTTCACATGGAGAAACGGAAACGGCGGTTTCTCCGGATAAAAGGCTTTCAGCGCCAGATGCAGCATCACGGAGGAATCCTTGCCTATGGAATAAAGCATCACAGGATTCTCACACTCCGCCGCCACTTCCCGCATAATATATATCGCTTCGGCTTCCAGTTCATCTAAATGATCCATATCTTATGTCCTTCCTGAAAAGATTTGTACTCACAGATTTTTCACCAGTGCAATCACTGCAGCAAGAGCAGCTTCCTCATCCACGCCCTCGCAAATGAATTCTAATTCATCCCCCATTTTTACGCAAGCCCCAAGTATCGCCAGCAGGCTCTTGGCGTCAGCGGTTTTATTCCCCTTGTGCATCGTAACTGACGATTGAAATGTCGCTGCCAGATTGCTCAGGTTTCCGGCAGGACGAAGATGCAATCCCGCAGGATGTTTAATCACGACCTTCTCACTTACCATATCTTTTACTCCTCTGAACTGTTCTCCTGTATTTGTGAATCTGACTCTGTTCCGGTTCCATTGCTGTTCTCTGATTCATCGGACGCAGAGGTCTCCGCAATCGTGACGGAAACAGATGCTTCTGCTTTTTCTCCATACTCTTCCTCAAGCTGAATCGTAACATTATAAGTCCCGGATTCCAGATCAGAAGCATCCAGCGTGCCATAAATGCGCTCCCCATTGATGGAGTCCAGATCCTCCTCATAGCCGGTAATACGCACCGTCGCCGTATCACTGTTATAGCTCAGCTCCAGTCCATTGTCCAGACCCGTACAGGTAATATTGGCAACCGGCATCTCCACTTCTATGGTTGTCTGAGCCTCAATCACAATTGTAACCGTGACGTCCTCCTCCTCGCCCGATGCCAGGGAAATGCCATCCGGCAGATAATCCGGCAGATGAATCACTGCAGACACCGTCTCTGTCGCACCTGCCACACTCAGCTGTGTGGAAGATATGGATAATTCGTCCATCGCATTCAGGGTATCCCAGTTTCCGATCAGCGTCACGGAATCCACTTCCGCCTCCATCTCACCGTTGTAACGATACCCGTCCTCCGGTTCGCCTGTCACCTCAAAGGAGAGATTCACTTCTTTGCTCATCAGGATCTTTGCCGTGACAACCACACCGGCCTCCGCCTCATCCAGCGTCAGCCTGTCCTGAGACACTTCGTTTCCATCCGCATCCAGGAACACAATACTTTCCGTAGAGGATATGGTTTGCGTCGCGCCGCTCACATCCAGTGTAACCTGAGCGGAAGCGATCTGCCCCACTACAGATTCCGGCCCGGAAACACTCACTGTCTCCGGAGATACCGCCGCAGAAGATACATAACACCCCGATGCTAATGTCCCCTCCGTGACGACCTCAATATCATATGTGTCGGAAACCACATTCTCCACATTCAACAGAAGATATGAGTTTCTCTTCGTAATTTCAAGCTGACTGCTGTAGCTGGTTGCCGTGATCACAACAGGAACCATAGACATGGAATCGTCAATATTCTCCATATTTGCCACCGCTTTAAAATCCGAAGCAGACAGATTTTCCACAATTGACCTCTGGCCGGTCACGGTAAAGGAAATCGTATCAGTATTGTCCAGCACCTCGTAAGTCTTCCCGATATCTGTCAGATATTCCGTATTAACAATATCCACGGAAACAGAAAAGGAAACCGACTTTTCCGGATCCTCCACATTGACTATAACCATCCAGATAATGACAGCAAATACAAGGCTGAGGATCTTCAATCCGAAATTGTTTGTGACCAGCCCGGTCAGCTTCTTCAGCATGTACCTCACCCTCCTGTCAGTTTTTTCTTAATTCTTTGCCGGAGAGACTCCGTCTGCACATTCATTTTAGCCGCAAACATGAGTTTATTTTTCAGAAAATCCGCATCAACGTTGCGGTACAGGGTCCCATCCATGGCGATGGATACCGAGCCGGTCTCCTCGGAAACTACAATCGTAACGGAATCGCTGACCTCGCTGATCCCCAGCGCGGCACGGTGTCTGGTCCCCAGATCCTTGCTCAATCCCATATCATTGGAAAGCGGCAGATAGCATGTAGCGGATACGATTCTGTCCTCACGCACAATCACAGCGCCGTCGTGAAGCGGCGTATTGTGCTCAAAAATATTAATCAGCAGCTGACTGGAAATTTTAGAATCCAACGCAATGCCCGTCCTGATATATTCGTCCAGCTGTTCCCGCCTCTCAATTACAATCAGCGCACCGGTCTTCACTTTTCCCATCTCATAGGAGGCTTTCACCATCTCGGAGATCGTCTGTTCTGAAAAACGCATGGAGGGATCCCTGCCCAGATCAAACAGTTTTCCGAAAAAACTCTTTCTCCCCAGGTTCTCCAGTGCTTTTCTGAGTTCCGGCTGAAAGATAATGACCAGTGCAACAACGGCAACGTTTGCCAGTTTTCCGGCCAGCCACAGAATAACATTGAGTCGGAAAACAGCCATCAGAACAAGAAAAATCAGAATGACAATCAGTCCGCGGAGCAATGCCCAGGCACGCGTATTCTTGATCCAGGCAAGTATATAATAGATCACAATCGCAATGATAATGATCTCAACCACATCTGCAATAGCAATTGACCTTGGCAGATTCAGCCAGGAGAAGTATTTATCTACAACAGCATACAGACTTGCCGCCATCTCCCTCATTGCATCACTCCCTTTCTAAACAATTCGGATTACTAATTAAATTCCCGCAGCACATGATCATACAGCGTATCTTCTCTCTCCGCCTCCGGGCTCCTGCTCTTCTGACTTTTTTTATTGCGGGATTTCTTTTTATGAATGTGTTTTACCTGTTTGTCCTCCGGCATCACAAAAGCCTTAGGTACGGCTTTTACATAGTAAAAGTAGTCATCATCCTCAAACTGTACATGTTCTACACGGGAATAATCCAGACTCCGCGTCATAAAAGCAACGGCCAATGCGATCAACAAAGATACCACACATCCGACCATTACTCCGGGAACAGCCTGGGTATTGTCCAGATAAACCTCACCGGTTCCGATGATAACCAGCTGTACCACAATGCCAACCACTACAGAAGCCAGATACGACTGGTCAACCGGCAGCTTCCGGACACAGTAAACTGCAATCGCCGCGACTGCAAACGCTGCCAGATATAGATGCATCTCCCTGTCCGAAAGAATCTCTGTCACCGCCAGCGTAATGATGCTGCCTGTGCTGATCTCGTTCGCAGATGAAAACAGGGCGGAACTCTCCGTCACATGTTTCATCAGAAAATACGTCACCTCTCCGCAGACTACGGAGACTACCGTATACGGCCGCTCCAGCAGTCCGCTGGCCACCGGCATTACATATGGAATACCAATCACGTGGAGCAGCGGAGTCAGGATCGCGTACAGACCTTTTCTGGTTGAAAACCGGAAATATACACAGAACAGGATAATAAAAATCATCGCCGTCACCAGGCAGAGGATATTGGATAATGCATAAAACTGAAGTAAAATCAGCACTGCCGCAAAAAACATCATCAATCCCGCAGGCGAAAACGAACAGAGCAGCGCAAGAATCAGCGCAATCGGATAATCCGACAGCGCCTGCATATAGCCTGTCGAAGAATTGATCAGAGAAAAAGCGGCAAACGCAATCGCAAAACGGACCGCAGCCAGCACAAAAATCTCAAAACGCCCGACAAACCGGTAAATCTGTTCTCTTATTTTCAGCAACTGAACCATCTTTCCTCCTGTCTGATCCCGGCAGCTATGCCATACGCACATAACCGCTGATCGTCGCATCAGTCTGTCTTCTCACGGGAAATCTCAGACAATGCGTAAGATTTGCGCAGGCGCTTCAGATAGCGAAGGTAAAGGTGTCTCTGTTTCTTACATTGATTAAACCGCACCACTGCTGTCACGGCACAGATGCCAAGGTAAGCAGCCATAAATATTCCATACCATTTTAAAACCTTTACCAAAAACGCCATATACTGCGCGTCTGCAAAAAAGGTATTCAGATCATCCCAGATATAGCCAAGCCACAGAACCATAATGGCAGCAAAACAAATCGTGCCCATAAAAAAACCTTTTAATATCTGCACGATCACATAATCTATTCTCCGATAGGAATATACTTTCACTTCATTTTGTCCGACGTCAGATTCCATCATCGCCAAACGGCTCATCTGACGCACTCTGTCCTGACTGATCATTTCTCATACCTGCTATCATTTACAGCAAACAAAAAACCTCTGTTTACTATATACATTGTGTTCAGTATACCACAGTTCCCTATATTAGGAAAGCTTTTTCTTTCATTCTCCAGGGTTGTTTCACGAACTTTTTATCCAAGACCAAACCCCATGACAAGACATT
>JAJBTR010000377.1 GCA_020860745.1 Lachnospiraceae bacterium
AAAAAACGAGGACCCCCAGACCTGAAGAAGCGACTAGGAAGTCCGCTACTCGTCGGCGCGACGGCACTGCGCCTGGCGGCCTGCGGCGGGAGCAGCAGTTATGACTCCACAGCGGACACGTCGGCTGAGGCGGAGACGGAGAGTACAGATGATGCCGCCGCGGCTGAGACGACGGAGGGTGCGCCGGAAGGTTATGATGAGACTTCCGCTGAAATTTATGATGCCGCACTCGGTGATTTCTATGAGGTTTATCTGTCTTCCCTAGAGGCGGAGTCAACTTCCGAGAGATGGGCACTGATGGCACAGGCAGAGGCGTATCTGCTGGAGTCCGGTATTACGATTCCTACGAACACACAGGGCGGTTATACTTCCATGACGAGAGTGGCTCCCTATACAAGCGCTTCCGTTCTCTGGGGTCTTGACACATATCGTTACGGCACATCCCTGGTGACGGAGGAAATCATTACCACAGAGGACATCGCTGCCATGAAGGAAGAGTGGGGAGAACTGAAAGGTACCGGCACTTATCTGGAATGGGCGGAGTCTTATCTGACCGAGAACGGATATACCCTGAAAGATTCTTATGGTTATCCATACAACGCGGATCCCGCGACCTGGGATGTGTTTGCATCTTATCTTTCCACCGATCTGAATGCGAACTGCAATACCGTGGACGGCCTGGTACAGTATGATGCGGAGAACGAACTGCAGCCGGCGCTGGCTGAAAGCTGGGAAGTGTCCGATGACGGCCTGACTTATACGTTCCATCTTCGCGAGGGTGTGCAGTGGGTGGATTCCCAGGGACGTGAGCTGGGTGAACTGACCGCAGACGATTTCGTAGCCGGCATGCAGCATCTGATGGATGCACAGGGCGGTATGGAGTATCTGATTGAGGGCGTGATTGTAAACGCGACCGAGTATATTTACGGAGAAGTTACAGACATCTCTGAGGTTGGTGTGGAAGCGACGGATGACTACACACTGGTCTACACACTGGAAGAGCCCTGCTCTTACTTTATGACAATGCTGAGCTTCAGCGTGTTTGCACCGCTGGATCGGGATTACTATGAGTCCTGCGGCGGCGGTTTCGGATCTGAGTATGATAATTCCGCGTCCGATTACACCTACGGCACAGATTCGGACCACATTGCTTACTGCGGTCCTTACGTGGTAACCAACGCCACTGCAGCGAACAAGATTGTCTTCTCTGCAAACGAGTCCTATTATAATGCGGACGCGATCAATGTCAAGACTCTGACATGGGTTTACGAGGACGGCTCCGATGCCACCAAGAAATATAACGATTTTATTGCAGGCACGTTGGATAATTGTGTAAGCCTGAATACTTCTTCTGTGGAAGTGGCAAAGGAAGACGGAAATTATGATCTGTATGCTTATACGACAGATACTGACGCTACCACCTATCAGAGCTTTATGAACCTGAACCGCAACGCGTTTGCGAATACCAATGATACTACTACTGCAGTTTCCTCTCAGACTGAAGAAGAGGCGGCGCGGACCAATATCGCAGTGCAGAACCAGAATTTCCGTCTGGCAGTTGATTTTGCATTTGACCGCGGTTCCTATAATGCACAGTCTACCGGCGAGGATCTGAAGTATACATCCCTGAGAAACTCTATTGTTCCGGGCAACTTTGTATCGCTGGAAGAGGATGTGACGATCGATATCAACGGTACGGCTACTACATTTGAGGCCGGCACTTACTATGGCGAGATTGTACAGGCTCAGATTGATGCGGACGGTATTCCGATCACCGCATGGGATCCGGAAGCGAACGACGGTATCGGTTCCAGCGACGGATATGACGGCTGGTACAATGCGGATAACGCAATGGAGTATCTCGAGATGGCGATCGAAGAACTTGCGGAAGAGGGGCTTACGGTTGATGAGGACAACCCGATTTACCTGGATCTTCCGTATCCAATCAGCAATGAGACCTACACAAACAGAGCAAATGCTTACAAGCAGTCTGTTGAGGCTTCTCTGAACGGTCTGGTTATCGTGAACCTGGTAGAATGCACCGACACAGATGAGTGGTTATATACCGGATATTACACAGACTACGGTTATGAGATGAACTATGATCTGTTTGACCTTTCCGGATGGATTCCGGATTACGGAGATCCCGACACTTATCTGAATTGCTTCCTGCCGGATTATGACGGCTATATGACCAAGTGCTTTGGTATTTATTAAAAGTAAACAGTGACAATGGAGTGGAAGAGAACGGGGGAAATCCCTCCGTTCTCTTCTCATACCTTATGGGTGAGATAAATTATGGCTAAATATTTAATATCAAGAATCATTCGGGGAATCGTCTCTATCGCTGTTGTGGTTGCCATCATCATGGTCATGATCTACGGGTTGATGGACCGGACTCTTGTGTTTGCGTCAGACGGCACGTATACTAAGATGACAAACAATTCAAAGGTCACCTACCGATATTCCAAGTGGGAGGAATATGGTTATCTGGATTATGTTCCCTATTCGGATTATATGCAGGAGCTGGCGGACAGCGGTGAGATCGATGAGGAGACGAGAGCATCTGCAGTGTCGATCGGCCGGACGGAGGACAAGGATTCCGAGCTGGTCAGTGAATATGTAGCGCAGTTTACGGAATATTATGAGTCACAGGGATATACGGTGGTTCGTCTGGACGCTGTGCTGCAGGGGACAAAGAAAGTGGCCAGCGGCGGTACGCAGCAGCTGTTTGCATATCGGAATATTCCGCTCGGGAAGCGTCTGCTTTCCTACTTTGGCAGTATTTTTGTCATTGACAATGTAAATAATGTGGAAGATATCGAGGGAGAGCGCGGGCTTACGTTTACCTGGTATGACCCGGTGTACGGCGGAGAGAAGTTTTCACCTGCTCTGATCGGAAATGGGACGACGCACAAATATCTGGTATATTTTGACAATCAGTTCCCGTATTTTCACCAGAATATACTGACAATCCATCTGGGAACATCCTATGTGGTTAACACGGGGGTGGATGTATTTACCACGATGACCGCATCTCAGGGTTCCTATGTAAAGTCGAATATTACCTATCCTACCGGGCTCACGGAGAGCAGTGCGGATGATTTGCATACAGCGACTTACGTCAGCGGATCCATGAGCAGCAGTACTACGCTGGAAGCGAGGTATACGGATAACTATACCAGCGTACAGACCGTGAAAAACGGCATGTCGAAGATGGGGTACTCCTTTGTGATTGGCATCATTGCCGTCATCATATCCTATGGGCTGGGCATTCCGCTGGGTATTACCATGGCGCGGCGAAAGGACAAGCTGGTAGATCAGATCGGAACTGTCTACATTATCTTCATTCTGGCAGTACCGTCCCTGGCTTATATTTTCCTGTTTAAGGCGATTGGCGGAAAGATCGGATTGCCTACAACCTTTGACCTGGATTCGTCCAATAAACTGATGTATATCCTGCCGATTATTTCTCTTGCGCTGCCGTCCATCGCGAACCTGATGAAGTGGCTGCGGCGATATATGATTGACCAGATGACATCAGATTATGTAAAGTTTGCCAGGTCCGGAGGCTTGTCGGAGCAGGAGATATTTACCGGGCATGTTTTGAAAAATGCGTCGATCCCGATTATACACGATATTCCGTACAGCGTTTTGAGTGCATTGATCGGAGCGATTATCACGGAGCGTGTGTACAGTGTCCCCGGTGCCGGTAACCTGCTGACAGACGCGATCAATAAGTACGATAACAGCGTTATTGTCGGTGTGGCTATGTTTTACGCTATTCTGACGGTAGCATCCATCATCATTGGCGATGTCCTGATGTCTGTGGTCGACCCGCGGATTTCGTTCTCGTCGAAAAACCGCTAGAAAGGAGAGGTTTTTTATGAAAGAGTATAATTTAGATGAACTGGGCCTCTCAAAAGAGGAGCTGTTTTCGAAAGTTGACATTGACAGCCTGGATTCCGAGAAGATTACCGCGCCGAAGTATTCCTACTGGCGATCGGTGTTCCGTGTATTTTTCAAAAAGAAGATTAATATCATTATTCTGGCACTGCTGGTGGCGGTAGTGCTGATTTCCTATATTTATCCGGCTGTTTTTTCCTATGACCGGTTTGGCAATCTCTTAAGTTCCACGGCAAAGCACCTGTCTCCATCGGCGGCGATTCAGCAGTTCGGGTTCAGCATCCACTATATCCTGGGAACCGGTTCCGCCGGACAGTCCACGTTTGATGCGGTCTGGTACGGTGCACGGATTTCCATCTCCCTGGCGTTCGTCTGTGCAGCAATCAATATGACGGTTGGTGTGGTCGTCGGAGCGGTCTGGGGATTTTCCAAAAAAGTGGATGTAGTTATGACTGAGGTTTACAATATCATCGGTAACATTCCGTATGTCCTGTTAATAGCTGTCATGGTCATGCTGTTTTCAGCCAGCTTCTGGACGATGGTTCTGGCTATGACGATTACCGGCTGGCTTTATATCGCATATTTTATCCGGACACAGGTTATCATTATCCGTGACCGTGAGTATAACCTTGCATCGAAATGTCTGGGAACCGGCACGGTGAAGATTGCACTGAAGAATATCTTGCCGTTTATGACGTCCATCATCGTTACGCTGCTGGCGACAGAACTTCCGTCCTATATTTCCTATGAGGTATTCCTCTCCTACATCGGCATGGGCCTGTCGGATATGTCCCTGGGCCGTCTGATTTACGAGGCGGAGAGCGCCATGGTTACGCCGGGATGGCAGTTTGAGTTCTGGAGCCCGGTGGCGGTGGCTTCTATCATCACGATTGTTCTCTACGTCGTGGGACAAAATCTGGGCGATGCCGCAGATCCGAGAATACATATGTAGGGGGGGCGTCATGGAAGAGAAAAAAGTATTATTATCAATCAAAGATTTAGAAGTAAAGTTCCGGGTACGCGGCCGTATCCTTACGGCGATTCGTAACGTATCCCTGGATATCTATGAAAATGAGTCCATCGCTATCGTGGGCGAGTCCGGTTCCGGAAAGTCCGTGTTTACCAAGACATTTGCCGGCATGCTGGACAGCAACGGATTTATCAGCAAGGGCCGTATTATTTTCAATGATCCGGATCTGGTAAAGCAGGTGGAACCGATCACGGACGACGCCAGAAAGCTGATGGAGGATTCTTTGCAGCGGCTGAACGCCGTGGCAAATCTGCAGTTCGGAGCAGCCACGTACCGTGAAATGCTCGAACTGGACAGCGAGTATCGCGAGAAGACGATGCCGGATGAGAAGGGGAAACCGACTCAGACGCCGGACGCGGCATGGTTGTCCGCTTACAATGAGAAAAAGGCGGCGCTGCAGGCACAGTATAATAAAGAGATTGCGGCTCCGATCACGGAGGAGATGAAAGAGCAGAACCTGCTGATTGCAAAGGAAATCCATCTTTCTGTCGGCCGTCTGGCAAAGCGCACGCGGAAAAAACGGGCGCACGCGATCGTGGATGCGTTTAAAAAGGCGATGCAGCTTGGCCTGGATCTGAATGATGGGGATGTCCGGACCAAAGTGTTCGAGGAAGTGACGTTCCGCGTGGCCTATGACCATGAGACGGACACGGAGCTCCACGGCACCTGTATTCTGAACCTGGCAAAAGTGCAGGATGAGAAAGACTGGGGACAGATTCGCGGAAGAAAGATTTCCACGGTATTCCAGGACCCGATGACCTCCCTGGATCCGATCATCACGATCGGAAAGCAGATGACATCCATCATCATGAAGCATCAGAAGTGTTCTGAGGTGGAGGCGAGACGGCGTGCCATTGAGATGATGGATAAGGTGGGTATTCCTCACCCGGAGGCACGGTTTGACGATTATCCGTTCCAGTATTCCGGCGGCATGCGCCAGCGTATCGTTATCGCGATCGCGCTTTCCTGCCAGCCGAAGATCTTAATCTGTGATGAGCCGACCACGGCTCTGGATGTGACGATTCAGGCGCAGATTCTGCAGCTGATCAAGGATCTGCAGAAAGAATTTAATTACACGACGGTATTTATCACGCATGATCTGGGCGTGGTGGCGAACATTGCAGACCGTGTGGCTGTGATTTATGCGGGACAGATTATAGAGCTGGGAACGGTGGAGGAGGTCTTCTATGATCCCAGGCATCCGTATACCTGGGCGCTGCTTTCTTCCCTGCCGCAGCTGGCGCAGAAGAACACGAAGCTGTATTCCATCACCGGAACGCCGCCCTCCCTGTATAACGAGATCAAGGGAGACGCCTTTGCGCCGAGGAATCCGTATTGCATGAAGATTGATACGTTGCTGGAGCCTCCGATGTTCCGGGTTTCCGACACGCATTACGCGAAGACCTGGCTGCTGGAGGAGAATGCACCGAAGACGGAGAAGCCGGAGGGCATTCGCGACATTCATGAGAAACTCACTCACGCATTTAATATACAGGAGATTTGAACGTGCCGACATCAAACGAACAAAATAAAAAGAAAATATCGGGTTCGTCCGGCGTCCTGCCGGAGCACGGCCCTATCGATGAAAATGGCAGGGAAATCTTACTGTCAGTGAAAAATATCGATATTACTTTCGGAAAAGGCGATACCACGGTGAAAGCGGTAAAAAACGCGTCTTTTGATATCTACAAGGGGGAGACATTTTCCCTGGTGGGCGAGTCTGGTTCCGGTAAGACGACCATCGGCCGTGCCGTGATCCGGGTAAACCCTTTGTCCGCCGGTGAGATTCAGTACAAGGGAACCCGTATTTCCGGGAAGATTTCCCGTGCGCTGGACCGGGAGGTCATCCGCAATATTCAGATGGTTTTCCAGGATCCGGCGGCGTCCTTAAACGAGCGCGCTACAGTGGATTACATTGTATCTGAGGGCCTTTATAACTTTCATCTCTATGAGGACGATAAGGACCGGGAGCGGAAAGTAGAGGACATGATCAATGAGGTGGGACTTCTGCCGGAGCACCTGACCCGTTATCCCCACGAGTTTTCCGGAGGACAGCGGCAGAGAATCGGCCTGGCCAGAGCGATGGTCATGGAGCCGGAGTTGGTCGTGGCGGATGAGCCGATTTCCGCTCTGGATGTTTCCATCCGTGCCCAGGTCTTGAACCTGCTGAAAAAGTTCCAGAGAGAGAAAGGAACCACCTACCTGTTTATCGCACACGACCTGTCTATCGTACGATTTATCTCGGACAGAATCGGCGTTATTTACAAGGGAAATATCGTTGAGGTTGCCGACGCGGAGGAACTGTTTGATTACCCGCTGCACCCGTACACTCACTCTCTGATTTCTGCGATTCCGATTCCGGATCCGCAGTTGGAGAAGAATAAGGTACAGTATATTTACGATCCGTCCGTCCATGACTACAGCGAGGATCAGCCGGAGTTTGTCAACATCGGCCATGATCACTGGGTCTGGGGTAATAAGAAAGAGATCGAGGAGTATAAGGCAATCCGCGAGGAAGGAGAGCCGATCAAGGCGATCACGATCTCCAAATCCGGCGCGGGATTAGACAGCGGTTCCCATCAGGTGGAGCTGGACAAGGCGGAGCAGGAATTTTTGAAGGCGCCTGTCCACGATACCGGAAATATTCTGTACGGAGTATTGTCCTTCTTTATCCCGATACTCGGAGCGATACTGGCGGTTGCATTCCGGAAACATCTGTATCTGCGCAACCGTAAGGTCTGCAGGAAAGGAGCCATCGCGGGACTGATTTTCTATATCGTCATCGTGGCGATCTTCCTGGTGTTATTGTTGCTGGTTATTGTGTAAAGTATAGACGGGAAGGAGATTTTGCATGGGACGTACGATAAACACGAAGCGTACGCCGCCGCACCCGAAACCGGTAGAAAAAGTAGAATTGTCAGAGGAGCATCTGAAGAGGAGGCTTGTTCTGACAATTCTCTTTCTTTTACTTGGAGCGGGCGCGATTGCCTACGGTTTTATGCAGTTTTTGTCGGGGGACGATGATGCGGGCTGGACGGAGATTGAAGCCAATGCGACCTCAGATGAACTCAGCTGCAGCGAGGATTTTGTCTTTCTCTATGAGCTGGGAGCGGGGGACACGTCCGCCCTGGCGGAGAATAAGGTTTTAAAAACGCTCTATACAGAACTGGCGGTAGATGCTTACAAGTTTTTTGATGTGGATTACACTTACGATGGAGTCGGGAATGTCTGCAGCATCAACCGGAGTCCGAATGAGATTGTGACCGTGGAGCCGGCGCTGTACAATGCGTTGGAGCTGGTGCAGGAGTACGGCGACCGCAGTATTTATCTGGGTCCGGTGTATCAGATGTACGACAGCCTGCTTTTCTGTGAGGGTGATTCCCAGACCGCAGATTATGACCCGTATCAGAACAGCTATCTCATGGAATATTACGGTGAAATTGCGGCGTATGCCTGTGATCCGGAATCGGTGGATATTGAGCTGCTGGGGGATAATCAGGTGCGCCTTGCCGTGTCGGAAGAGTATCTGGCCTATGCGGAAGAGAACGGGATCACAGATTACATTGATTTTTCCTGGATGACAAACGCGTTTATCACCGATTATCTGGCGGATTCCCTGATTGAGAACGGTTACACGCATGGGTGCATCACGAGCTATGATGGATTTGTGCGGAATCTGGACGATCGCGATGTCTCCTATTCCTTTGCTATCTATAGCCGTGACGGCAGCGAGGTGGATCAGCCGGCGATTCTGCAGTATACAGGGCAGCAAAGTATTGTCTATCTGCGCAATTACATGATGTCGGAGAAAGATGCGTATCACTACTATGAGATGGATGACGGTGAGATCCGGACGCTTTATCTGGACCCGGCGGATGGGCTGTGCAAAAGTGCGCTGAACGATCTGGTGTCCTATTCGGGGGAGAAAAGCTGCGCGGAGGTGCTGCTGTCTGTGAAAGAGATTTATATTGCGGAGGAACTGGATGCTGAAGCGCTGGATGCGCTGACGGGGGAGAGTGTCTATACCGTCTATGTGTTGGATGGAGAGCTGATGTATAATGAGTCGGGGCTGACGGAAGAGCGCAGTGAAGATGGAGTGATATATCTGACGCGTTAAGTGTTGATTTATTTTCCGAAAAGATCGCTGTGTGTACCGGTGCGTGATAATGTCAGAACAAGGATATCATCATCTATGCGATATATAAGTAACCAGTCGGGGAGGATGTGGCACTCTCTGTGTCCCACCCATTCCCCGGTTAGTTCGTGGTCTTTGTATTTATCTGGTAATAGTTCTCCTCGTGATAATTTCCGGATAATGTCATCGAGCAGGTCAATGTTCAAATGTCGTTTTATGGCCAGCTTATAGTCTTTTTTAAATCTTGTCGTCCATACGATTTCTCGTTTCATCGTTTTAACTCCCGTAAAGCTTCTTCTACATCGGAATAGTGTTTTACACTATTGTCATGAGCAATGCGTTCGGCTTCTAACATTGCGGCAACGGTTTCTCTGTTCGGTCTGTCAAGCTTAACTTCAAAAGGAAAACCTCCGACACGAAGTGACTGGCGTAGAAATACATTGATCGCTGTGGTGAGATTCATGCCTAATTCTCCGTACAGAGATTCACATTGTTTCTTGATATCGCTTTCCATACGGACACTGAAGTTAGTCGTGTTAGCCATATAAATTCACTCCTTTCGCGTTTAAGTATACATATATAATATACC
>JAJBTR010000212.1 GCA_020860745.1 Lachnospiraceae bacterium
CCATATTTTTTCTTTATTCTAGCGGCTTATATGTGGGATGTCAATGGTTTTTCACAGTTATTTTGTTGGGTTGTGTCCTTTTCATCGCATAATTTTGTTGGTTTTATGTTGGTTTTATCAATTCGTATTTAGAGATCAAGCCATTCACAGCACAGAATGCAAAATTTTCCGCTATTCCGCTCATCGCAGCGTCCCCCCCGGTTGTCCGGAACGATATCACTGAATTTCTGTACCCGCCCGGCGAATCTCAGCCGACTTTTTGTTGCAAGGCCTGACAAAATCTAGTAAAATAGCCTGGTTATGAAAAATAAAGGAAAAAACACAAAACAACTTCAGAAAAAAGACATGATGCTCCTCTTTCTTCGCGGAGCGAAACGCTATTTTGCCGGCGCCATCCTCTTCGCCTGCCTCTCTTCCCTGGCGGACATGATCCGCCCCAAAATCATCGAGTACACCGTGGACGGAATACTCGGCAGCAGCACGGATGCCATCCCGGCGTTCATCCTGAACCTGTTTGCGGATGTGGGCGGCCTCACCTGGCTGCGCTCCCACCTGTGGGTACCGGCACTGGCCGTCATCCTCTCCACCCTCCTGGCAGTCGCCCTGCGCTACATCTATGAGATGTGCGTGGTAAAAGGAGGCGAGACTTTCGTCTGCCAGATGCGCGACCACCTCTTTTCCCATTTAGAGAGGCTGTCGGCGGACTGGCACAGCGCCCACCAGACCGGCGATATCCTGCAGCGGTGCACCACCGATGTGGAGGAAGTAAAAACATTTTTATCTGAGCATTTTGTCAAGCTGTTTTCCATGCTGATGACCATTCTCATGGCTCTGATCTTCATGTTCCGGATTCAGTGGCAGCTGGCGCTCATCGCCCTCGCCAGCGTTCCCGTCATCGTCGGCATCTCTCTGGTTCCACCAGGGCATCGGCCGGGGATTTCTGGAATGCGACGAAAATGAGGGCGTCCTCTCCACGATCGCCCAGGAAAACCTGAGCGGTGTCCGCGTGGTCCGGGCATTCGGCAAAGAAAAATCCGAGCGGGAAAAATTTCGCCTGCAGAATCAGATTGTGACGGACAAATGGGTGAAGCTCGGCCGCTTTATGACAATCTTTTTCTTTTTTATTGATTTCCTGAGCGGTCTGCTCCTGCTGCTGATCCTCACGGCCGGCACAGTCATGTGCGTCCATGGGAATCTCACGGTCGGAGCGCTGCTTGCGATGATCTCCTATGTCACCATGCTGCTGCGCCCGGTCCGCATGCTGGGCCGCATTTTAAGCGAGATGAGCAAGACCGGCGTCTCCATCCAGAGGCTCTATGAAATCATGTGTGCGCCGACCGAGGAAGATACGCCGGGAAGCACGGAAGCTCCCATGGACCGTGATATCGCGTTCGACCATGTCAGCTTTTCCTATCCCGGGCAGCCGGGGCTGCTGCACGATATCAGTTTCACGATCCCCGCGGGCACTACCCTGGGCATCCTGGGTTCCACGGGAAGCGGTAAGAGCACGCTGATCCAGCTGCTGACCCGGTTTTACGAGCTGCCCACGGAGAACGGGAGCATCACCGTCGGCGGTGTGGACATCCGGAACATGCCTGCGGCCTGGGTGCGCAGACACATCGGCTATGTGATGCAGGAACCTTTCCTGTTCAGCCGCAGCATCGCGGAGAACATCTCCATCACACAGGGAGAACCGGATCAGACTCACATCCGGGAGGCCGCGGATATGGCTGCACTCTCCCAGACCATCGCAAACTTTCCGAAAGGCTACGATACCTTTGTCGGGGAGCGCGGCATGACCCTCTCCGGCGGACAGAAGCAGCGGGCCGCCATCGCCCGCGCCCTCACGCAGGATGCGCCCATCCTGGTCTTTGACGATTCCCTGTCCGCGGTGGACGCAGAGACCGATGCGCAGATACGCGCCAATCTGAAAAAATACATGGGATCGGCAACCGTCATTCTGGTCAGCCACCGCATCACCACACTGATGGCGGCGGACCGGATTCTGGTCATGAAAGACGGAAAGATTGTTGAATCCGGCACCCATGAGGAACTGATCACCCGCCCCGGGCTGTATCAGGACATTTATCAGATTCAGTCAGGAAAGGAGGACGATCCGGAATGAGCGGAAAGGAAAACACCTCCAGAATCACACATTTAAAATGGTATGGTCTGCCCCAGATCTGGGAGCTTGTAAAAGAGCATAAAAGAATGATATTTGCGGTAGCCGTCTCCATGGCTCTCGCCAGCGCGATCGACGTCATCCTGCCGCTGTTCCAGAACTATGCCATCAACCATTACATCGGAGAGCAGACATTGGATACCCTGCCCGTCATGGTCATCCTTTACCTCCTCGTCCTTCTGCTGTACGGTCTGGTCAACTCCATCGGCATCTATTATGCTTTCAAGGGAGAAGTGGTGGTAGACCGGGATATCCGGCAGAAATGCTTTGACCATGTGCAGACCCTGTCTTTCGGTTATTTTAACCAGAACAGCACCGGCTACATCCACTCCCGCGTCATCTCCGACCCCAACAAAATCGGAATGATCGTCAGCTGGGGACTGATGGACGCCACCTGCACCGTCATCTACCTGGTGGGCATTTTTGTCATCATGTTTGCCTTAAACCCGGTGCTGGGCGGCGTGCTTCTGATCGTACTGCCCCTGGAAATTCTGGCAACCGTGTATTTTTCCCGCCATATTACGCAGGAAAACCGCGCTGTCCGGGAGATGAACAGCATCATCACCGGCGACTTCAATGAGGGAATCACCGGAGCAAAAACCATCAAATCCCTGGTCATCGAAGATAAAATGCAGCGGGATTTTGAGCACGACACTTCCTCCATGCGGGCAGCTTCCGTCCGCGCCGGGCGCTACCGGGCACTGTTCCGCAGCGTCATCGTATTTTGCTCCAGCATCGCACTGGCTCTGGTGCTGTGGCAGGGCGGCATATTAAACACAAAAGGTCTCCTGCTGCTGGGCAATCTGGCGGTCTTTATGAACTACGCCACCTCCATGAACGACTATGTGCAGGACCTCGTCAATGTCATCTCCGAGTTAATCCAGACCCAGGTCAACGTGGAGCGCATCACAACGCTCCTGCACACAGAATCCGACGTCACAGACACGCCGGAGGTGACAGAAAAATACGGGGATACCTTTTCCCCAAAACGGGAAAACTGGGAACCGCTGGAGGGCGATATCGAATTTCAGGATGTAACCTTCTGCTACCCGGACGGGGAGGAAAATGTCCTGGAACACTTTAATCTCAAAGTGCCCCAGGGCTCCATGGTCGCCATCGTCGGCGAGACCGGCGCCGGGAAGAGCACCCTGGTCAACCTGGTCTGCCGTTTCTACGAGCCAACCGAAGGCCGTGTGCTGATCGACGGAAAGAATGCCCGGGAGCGCAGCCAGCTCTGGCTCCACAGCCACATCGGCTACGTCCTCCAGACGCCCCACCTCTTTTCGGGAACCATACTGGAGAACCTGCGCTACGGCAATCCGGACGCCACCATGGAGGAAGTTGAGTCCGCGGTACGCCGCGTCCACGCCGCCGAGATCATCGCCCGGATGGAGCACGGCTACGGCACACAGGTCGGCGAGGGCGGAGACCTGCTCTCCACCGGGGAAAAGCAGCTCCTGAGCTTTGCCCGGGCACTGTTGGCCGACCCTCAGATTCTGATTCTGGATGAGGCCACCAGCAGCGTGGACACGCTGACCGAGAAAGCCATCCAGGAAGCGATCCTCACCGTGACCAAAGGACGCACCAGCTTTATGATCGCCCACCGCCTCTCCACGGTCCGGGACGCCGATGTCATCCTGGTCATGAAAGACGGAAAGATTGTCGAGCAGGGCTCCCATGAGGAACTGCTGGCAGCGAAGGGCTATTACTACCGTCTGCACCGGCAGCAATTTGTGGAGGACGCAGTGTCGGCACAACTGGGGTAAAAATGCAGTTGATATACTTTTTATCAGGGCATGAGGGCAGAAAACACCCCGCACGCAGACATCTGAGTCTGTGTGCGGGGTGTTTTCTGCCCTCATGCCCTGATACGTAATGGAGTGTTCTACACTGCAAAGCCGAAGATTGTCTCGTATGATTTTCGTTCGACGCCAGCTGAGACATAATCCGCAATGATTAACACATACTGCAGAGAAAGACTCACTGCCGACAGTTTATTGCAATCATCCCACATGATATGTTTCCTGTTTCCCATATTTTGTAAATAAAAGCGCACCTTGCCAAAAGCTTTTTAAATCAAGTCACAAGATATATTTTTTGTTCTCTATATTTCGTACCAGATAATCTCAATAGCATCCAGATGCACCTTATAGCTGCTGCCGTCCCCGCGGTAAACGATTGTATCCTGCGGTTCGTAGGTATTGTTGACGACACAGTATTTCCCGTTTCTGACATAGGCGTGGACGTCCACGTTATAATTTTCGGAGTACCATTTTTTCAGATTATTCTCGTCATGGCAGCTCCAGAGAATACTGCGGTACAGAACTCTGGTATTTTCAAACGAATAGGGGAGACCGCTGATATAAACCGCACGCCCCGCTCCGAATTCGTTGACCGCCATCTGGACTTCTTTTTCTCTCTGAATGAGAACTGTCGCATCCTCCAGGGCGTACATGGACTTTTTCCCCTCACCGAAGTCTATGTCATGATTGCAATCCTGCAAAATAAAATGGTTTTCATGGTTTTCCCAATTATATTTGTCATAATTGAGCGTAAATCCGGTCTCTTTTTCCACACTGAGCACATTGGCCAGCTGGATGTAACGCCCCTCATGCTGGTGTCCTGCGGGTTCCCCGACGCCAATCAGTCCGCCGCCCTCGTAGACAAAGCGCTTCACGGCCTCCGCAATCTGCGGGTCTTCCCACTCTTTGCCGCCGGTATGCGCGGTATTGCCGTCGCCTACGTTGATGATCACGTCGATATCCCGCAGCAGATCCGGATCATGGCGGATATCGTCAAAGCTGATAAAGCGCACGTCAAAGGGCGCTCCGCTCAATGCCTCGATCACGCCGGCATAGCTGTAATTCTGCTTCTGGTAAAGAGCGTGATGCACCATATGGCAGCCCCAGGAACGCATTTTGCCCCAGCTGTTTAAGACCGCCACCGTCTTGACGCAGTAAGGAGTGGTTCCCTTCGCATTCTCGTAGAGCAGGCGGAATTCATCGCAGACACTCTCGATATAGTCCAGGAAATCCGGGAACTCACAGGCGAGCTTTAAATATCCGCCGTAACCGATGCGGTCGATGGGCTTGCGGAGGATGGCCCGCCGCGCGGTCACCCAGTTGACCTTCGCCTCTTTCACCGGATCGCCACCCTCATGGAAGGTATCCGGGAAAAAGTAAGGCAAAAACCGCCCCTCACGGTAACGGACGCCCTCCACGTCACTGATCAGACGGAGCGTGGAGCCGTTGCCCACACTTCCTACCAGGGCATCCAATCCGATCCCGGCAAACTCTTCCATAAAAGGCTCCATACCGATCCAGTGATCGCCCAGGAACATCATGGCCTCCTTGCCCTCCTCATGGACGATATCCACCATCTCTTTGGCCAGCTTTGCCACCTCGCGGCGCTGAAAAGCCTGAAAATCCTTATATTCTTTAGAAGGAACACGATACTGGTTGTTAAAATATCCCTGATCAATAATATACTCAGGCCGGAACGGATATCCCGCCTCGCGCTCAAACTGTTCCAGAATATAAGGGCTCACGCTGGCGGAATAGCCATACCAGTCCACGTATTTTTCCCGCGCCAGTTCGTCAAACACGAGTGTGAACTGATGGAAAAATGTGGTAAACCGAATAACATTCACATGAGGGTTGCTGCGACAGAACTTCCGCAGGCGCTCCAGGCTGAAAGCGTGAGTCTCGGGTTGACGCACATCAAAGGTGATCTGATGCTCCACATCCTTCCAGTCGTTGACCACGGCATTGTACATATGCACCGGGTCCCACATGATATAGGCGAGAAAACTCACCGTATAATCGTGAAACGGAATCGCCGGATCAATCGTCACATCACCGGACTCCTCATCGTAGGACCAGTACTTCGTCGGAACCACCTCGCCCGTTGTCCGGTCGATCACCTCCCACCAGCGGTAAATATCATCCCGGGTGTTCACCGCCAGCATCTCGGGATAAATCCCCTCCATCAGATAAATCGCAAGCGTCTCTTTCACAGCCGTGCGGAATTTCGTCATAATATAGCACTGCTGGATCTCTTCCGGATGCTCCTTCGCCCAGTCGTTATCCTTCCGGGTTGTATAATAAGTAGCATATACTTTAGCATCCACCTGCTTCAGTTCCTCCGGGTAATCCGTCCCGTCACAGTCACGGATTGCATCCGCGCCCCACCGCTCCAGCAGTTCCAGTGTCTCCGGAACCACGTCCATGTCTGTCGGTATCGTCACCCGTCCTGTCAGTTTCTTTTCCATTTTTTTGCTCCCTTTTCCCGCTTTTTCAGTTTTGCTTTCCCTTTCACTGCAGCCTGACTGTTATTCTATCCAATACTGCATCAGGGAAAGCACTGTCCTGCACAACGAATATTCTATACCATTAATTCCTGTCTTATAATTTTACCGCAAGCTGTCCGTTGCGGCAATGACTTTATATAAATTCTGTAAAACAAATATTTCACCAAATATATATTTCTGGTCCCTGTGTTGCGGCTCACATGCTGTTCCTGACTTTCCTCCAGACCGCAAGAAAGGCAATGATCACCATCGCGCCCGTGAGCACCCAGGAAAAAGGATACACCATCATCAGGACCTGAAACTCATGGTGGCGGATCACCACCGTATTGATATAGACCAGCCGGAATACACATGTGCCGAAAATCATGAGCACAGAGGGCAGAAGGGAGTGCTCCAGGCCGCGCAGTGCCGATCCGGTAATCTCATAAGTGCAGATCAGGCAGTGAAACAGCACCACATAACGCAGCCGCAGCGCCGCATAATCCGCAACATCTGCATCGGATGTAAACAGTCGGATCAGCACATCCCGCCCCAGATAAGAACAGATATTGACCGCAAACGCAATTACCATGGCACAGACCAGGCCAAGCAAAAACGCCCTTTTACATCGTTTCAGCTTCCCGGCGCCGTAATTCTGGCTCACGAAGGTCACCACCGCCGAATTAAAACCGTTGACCAGGAAATAGGAGATATACTCAAAATTGGCTGCCACCGTGGAACCCGCCACCGCCGACGAACCAAAACTGTTGATCGATGACTGGATACATACATTCGCAATGGAAAAGACCATCCCCTGAATTCCGGCCGGGATACCGATCTGCAGAATCTGCTTCAGCTCTTTTTTCTGAAAATGCAGCTGTTTCCACTCCAGTCGGATCACAGAATCCGACCGATGCAAAAACCGTACCGCCATCCCCGAACTGATCCCATTCGAGATCACCGTCGCAATAGCGACGCCGGACACCCCCATGCGAAACACAATCACGAAAAGGAGATTTAAACCCGCGTTGATCACCCCCGCCGCAACCAGGCAGTAAAGCGGTCTCCTGGTATCCCCGATGCTCCGCAGGATTGCCGCCGCAAAATTATAGAGGAGGATAAACGGCATACCGACACAGTAAATCCGCAAATAGAGCACCGCCATATCCATAATATTTTCCGGTGTGGACATGAGCGTCAGCAACGGCCTGGCAATCAAAATTCCCAGGAACATCAGAAAGACTCCGCTGACAAGCGCCAGCAGGATAGAAGTATGTACCGCACCGCTGATGTGATCCTCCTCCCCTTTTCCGATCATATGTGCGATGACTACATTGCTGCCGACTGAGATGCCGACAAAAAGATTGATCAGCAACGTCACTACCGGCGTGTTGGCTCCGACAGCTGCCAGCGCCTCGCTGCTGGCAAACTGCCCCACCACCGCCACATCAACCGCATTAAACAGCTGCTGCAGAATACTGCCGGCAGCGAGTGGCAGGGCAAACAATAAAATTTTTCTCATCATGGGGCCATGAAGCATATCCATACCCGTTGCTTCTGTTTTTTTCATAACTAACTATCACTCCTCATTTGTTCGCTGCAGATAACCGTTCCGCACCTTCGCATTTTTCCACTGGAGATAATATATCTCAAAATCATCCAGGATGCAATCCGCCATTACTAAAAACCATCATTTCGTGTACATTCCGCGGAGCGTGTTACGTTTACAGACCGGCCAGTCTGTGAACAGTAACATTTCCTGCACCTTATTTTACATACACAGCCCCATGATAGTAAGCCGCGATCCATCCGGAAGGAATCTTCATCCAGATATCATTTCCCACATATCTGATCTCTTTACAGGTGACCCTGGTTCCTTTATCCAGACCTCCATCTTTGTCCTTATCATTTGCTCTGGCATTGGATGTCATCCCGGAATGCCCCACTTTATCATATCCGGTTCCCGGACCCTTCCGGACATACAGATCAGATGCAGTAACCGAATAAACCCGGCCGACCGTATAGGCAGCCGCCCCCGATGCTTCCGAAGAAAGCGAATCTTCCGAACCCGGGACAGCCATTGTGCCCGCCACCATGGCCAGAAAATCGCTCCAGGTCACATCGTCGTCATTTAACACAAACGGGTTCGGACAGGTCTTCCCCGTCACATCGTAGTGCCGGATCACATGGTCAACATCAATATCATACTTCTGCATAAGCGCCTGAACCAGATCCACCGTCGCCGCGATCGTAGCATCCTCGAAATACCAGTCCGTCGTTGTGCTGGCTTTACTTCCCAGCGTCCGGACGCACATCTCAATATTGAGCGTATTGTAATTGGTCGCAATCCCGTAATACATGCCTCCCTCTGTGCGGGCATATTTACTGCCTCCCACGCTCCACGCCGCCAGACTGTCCGCCGTGCTCTGCCAGATTGCACCCGAGTAATCTACAAAATAGTGTGCAGACGAGCCCCGGTAGTTCTGGAAATACACGGTATTATTGTAAGCGGTGCCTGTGGCCGCCGTGTAATGTATGACAATATACCGGATACTGCTGCCATACCGGCTTGACACATTGACGGTCTGGAGATTCTGATGGATGGTCACACCACCCAGTGTCGTCGTACCGGCTGCCCGTGTCTGCACCGGCATATATGTCAGAGACAGGGCAACAAGCACGGCCAGAAAAAATGCTTTCAATCTATTGATACTATCACCCCCATATATAAAAATATATGCAAAGTTCACAGATGATGTTTTCATTTTATCTGTGTTCTCTTATCGGAAAATGTACAACAGCCAGGCTGTAAAGAAAACCCTTACCATTTCCGAATGGTTTAATGAAGCTGCTTCCGAAGCAGGGGGAGTAATTTCTCACAGGTTTTGCAAGAAGCATTGATGCGAAAATTAAATGTCGGATGATATGCTTTTAGAAGAATCAAAAGAAGCATTTTCAATGACCATCGGACTTTATAAAAACCGCAGAAATCCGACATTTCAGAAAAAAATAACCGGGGAATCACTTCCCCGGATGGTTTAAAAAATGAGCGTGCCGGTGTTCGAACCCGGGACAACTTGATTAAAAGTCAAGTGCTCTACCAACTGAGCTAC
>JAJBTR010000266.1 GCA_020860745.1 Lachnospiraceae bacterium
GCTCTGGACCGTCTGGGACTGGATGGCTATACGGTGGAGGTCAGCAGGGTGAAGAAGTCCGGTCTGGATGTCTGTGATTTTGCGGTGAAGCTGGACGAGGCGCATGAAAACCATGATCACGATATGGCGTATCTGCATGGGCATGGTTACGAGCAGAACTATGACTGCAAACATACACAGGAGGAACACAGGCATGATCATGACCACAGCCACGATTATGAGCATTGCGATTACGATCATGAACACGAACACCTCAGTTATGATCATGATCACGAGCATCACAGTCATGATCACGACCATGGCCACAATCATGAGTACGAGCATCATAGCCATGGTCATGAGCACGAACACTATAGTCATGGTCACAATCACGGTCACGGGCATGCGCATACACACAGAGGACTTCCGGAGATTATCAGCGTGATTCAGTCATCGGAGATGACGCCTCACGCGAAAGAAATAGCGGTGCGTATTTTTAATATTCTCGCCCGGGCAGAGGCGAAAGCTCACGGGGTGCCGTTGGAAGAGGTGCATTTTCATGAAGTGGGTGCGGTGGATTCTATCGTGGATATTGCCGCGGTCGCGGTCTGCCTGGATGATCTGGGTATTGAGGATGTTATTGTGCCGGTGCTTTATGAGGGGTGCGGTTACATCCGCTGCCAGCACGGTGTGATTCCGGTTCCGGTTCCGGCTACGCTTAACATTGTATCGGAGCATCAGATCCGCCTGCATCAGACAGATACGGAGGGCGAGTTTGTCACCCCGACCGGAGCGGCAATCGCGGCGGCAATCTGCACGGAGAACCGTCTGCCGGAGATTTATCGTGTGGAGCGGATCGGCCTGGGCGGCGGAAAGCGGAACTATGAACGCCCCAGTATACTTCGGGCTATGCTGATCGCGCCGCAGGATGATACGGCTGAGGAAAATGCGGAAAGGGTGACCGAAAATAGTGAGGACGGCATCTGGAAACTGGAATGCAATATCGATGACTGCAGCGGGGAGGCAATCGGCTATGCCATGGAGCGGTTGTTTCAGGCGGGAGCCAGGGATGTGCATTATACGCCGGTCTTTATGAAGAAAAACCGGCCGGGTTATATAATCACGGTGCTCTGTGCACCGGAGCCGCGGGAGATATTAGAAGGAATTTTGTTTGCAGAGACCACTACGATCGGAATCCGGAGGCAGTGGATGGAGCGGAGCGTCCTGCCGCGTACCAGCCGGGCGGCGGAGACTTCTCTGGGGAAAGTCTGTGTGAAAGTGACGGAATATCCGCAAAGCGGACAGACACAATATATTCCCGAGTTTGAGAGTGTGGCGGATATTTCCAGGAAGAAAAAAATCCCTTTCCGGCAGGCATATCAGCAGATTCTTTCTGAGATAAATATCGGAAAATGAGAAAAAGATTTTTACTGATGAGCATTCATTGCAAAGCCGACGGGTGTTCTTTGATACGTTTCTATTCGTTTTTATAATTCGCTCACCGTGATGCCGTGTTTCCTGAAAAAGATCGTGATCAGCCGGTCCCATTCCGCCTCCAGGGATTTATCCATGGAAAAAACACGGTAGGAGATGCCGGTGGTGCACACAAGGGAGTTGTTTTTGTAAATCAGGTTTAAAAACAGGCCTGTGATATCCTCCGGGCGGAAACCGCTTCCCGCCCGGGTGATGGTGCTTGCCTGATTTTGCGGTGAGAGCAGAAAGACAAAGCGGAAGGCGTCGGGCATACGGCTGCCTTTCAGCAGATTCAGACAGAGCGGGCGCAAATGAGAAAAGGGGATGTATTTCAGCCCGGACAGACCGAGCTGTTCGGACTCTTCCTCAGAATAAAAGGAAGTTCGCACCGCTCCGTCGATTGTGGTATCGAAAGCCTGTGATACGGATGCTTCTTTTAACAGAAAAGAATCAAACATGTTTCCTTTTAACATCTGGTTCATCAGAGATCCGATCTCTGTAATTTGCAGCGCTATCATAAAAACTCCTGTTCACAAAAGAATTGATTTGTGTTATCATTGACATCAAAGTATATTTAATGATAAAACATTATAAAAGTATTGTCCGGGAAAAGCAATAATAAGACGTATTTTAGGAGATATAAAGTTTGTTTCGATATAGAAAAAAAGATTGTTCATCCTTTGGTTAATGGCTTTGCTTTTCGCTTTGCCCGTTCTTGCCGGTTTTGATCCGGAAAGAGAAATTACCTGTTCGGTTGCAGAGTTCCTGTCTGATGAGTTTTTTTCGGAGACTTCAACGGAAGATGAGCCGGAGATTGACCGGGTCTCGTATGGAAGGTATGCTTATCAGACTCTGGATGACGAAGCGCAGACTGTTTATGATGAGATTGTTTACGCGTTTATGAACAGGGAGGAAGAGAGGGAGGTTTCCACTACCGATGAGGATGTGCTCAGTCTTGCTTATCAGGCTGTCCGCTATGATTACTGTAATTTTTTCTGGGTAGATCAGCTGGCTTATGTCACAAACAGCAGAAATGATGAGATCGTGTCCATTTCCATCACTCCCTCCTATACTGTTACGGCGGAAGAGCAGGCTGTTCTGCAGGAGCAGATTGACGCGGAGGCGGCACGGATGCTGGCAGACGCGCCGTTGGAGGGCAGTGATTATGACAAGGCGCTTTCTGTGTATGAGACGCTGATCCGCGAAGTCGATTATGTCGTTGACGCAGAGAACAATCAGAATATCATCAGTGTGTTTGTAAATCATGAGACGATCTGTCAGGGCTACGCTTATGCGACTCAGTATCTTCTGGAGTTGCTGGATATCCCATGTATGACAGTGACAGGCATCGCAAATGGGGAGAGCCACGCATGGAATCTGGTTTATCTGGATGGAGACTGCTATTACATTGATACGACATGGGGCAACGCCAATTATATTTATCTGTCGGAAAATGAGGGGGATACTGAGGCTGGAGAAGTAGTCGGATCCGACTATCAATATCTGAATTATGATTATTTTGGGGTGACGACGGAGATGCTTCTGACTACCCATACGCCGGATGCGGAGATTCCTCTGCCGGAGTGTACTGCCACAGCGGATAATTATTATATCCATGAGGGATTGTATATAGAGACCTGGGATGCTGACCGGATCGGCAGTCTGATCCGCGAAGGTTATGAGAGCGGGGAGGCTGTTGTGCGTATCCGCTTTGCGAATACGGAGCTGTGTGAGCAGGCACAACAGTATTTTCTGGAGGATGGCAAGGTGTTTGACTATTGTAACGGTCTTCAGACGGCACAGTATCTGCAGAACGCAGACACTGAGGTGCTGGTGATCCTGTTCCCGACGTAAGGGATATGGCAGGAGTTTCCCCTGATTCTATGGTGCTTAACTGTGGGGCGATTGTACTGGCAGGATAAAATATGAGATCTGCGGACTGGCGGAACTGCAGGTTCGCAGCAATACCTGAGAAAATGGACATGTAACTATGGCAAAGATTAATCTATCACACAATTTACTGGGCTGCCGGTTTGATAACTGGCTCCGCTTAAAACGATCCAATCCGATCACAGACAAAAAACAGGCGCGGCTTATCACGGCGGTGACTTTTGTCCTGGGGCTTCCGGCTTTGCTGGAATGGCTGATTTTTTATATTCCGATTCGAAGAACAAAGGTAAAAGAGGGACCGGTTTATATTGTAGGCTACTGGCGCTCCGGCACGACTTTTTTACAGAATCTGCTGACCAGGGATCCGCAGTTCGGATGGTTTGATCCGGTAAAAACCGTTACGTTCAGCAACTGTATCCTGCTCAAGCACATGCTGGCGAAGATTCAGAAGCGCCTCCTTAAGGGTGCACGCCCCATGGATAATCTGGAGTATGAACTGGACCTGCCCATGGAGGAGGTCTTTGCCCAGGCGACGATTTCCACGCAGGCAATCAGCCATATGCTGGTTTTCCCGGACGGCGGAAACGGCGCGAAGTACATGGCGACAGCGTTTATCGACGAGCAGGACGAGGAGAAACAGCGGGAGTGGCGCAAAGCTTACGATTATATTCTGCGCAAGGTGACATGGCTGTATCACGGCAGGCCGCTGCTCTTAAAAAGCCCGGAGAATACCTGCCGCATCGCTGAGTTAAAGCGGTGTTACCCGAAGGCGAAGTTCATCAATATCTACCGCAATCCATATAAAGTGATTATGTCTACCATCAATATGTTTACCAAGGAGATGGAGCTTCTCTCCCTGAACGAACCGGCTCCCCGGGAAGTGATCGAGGATCTTTCCATTGAACTTTTTGAGCACATTTACAGGAAAGCGTTTGTGGAACTGTATGACATACCGGAGGAGGACCGTATTGATATCAAATATGAGGATTTCTGCCGCAATCCGGAGGGATATGTGAAACAGATCTATACGCACCTTGGCCTGGGCGGGTTTGAGGAGGCAAAACCGTATTTTGAAAAATATCTGGAGAGTCAGAAGGATTATCAGAAGAATACGTTTACCCTGGATCCTGTTCTGCGTGACAAGATCAACAGCAGGCTGGGATTTTATTTTGAACAGTATGGATATGAGATGATCACAGAGTAAGCGAATAATCAGAAACTGTTTGTGCCGGGATTCCGGCAGCGCAGATAAAAAGAACTGGAGGTAACGCGAATGGCATTAGAGATGATTGATCAGATGGATAACGAGATGACCAGTCTCGAAGAGATGGGGGATCTTCGTGCAAATATGACCATATTGGAGCAGGAACTGTTGAAGAATCATGGTATCGATCCGAACCTTTATATTGAGTACGATGTAAAAAGAGGTCTGCGCGATTCATCCGGTAAGGGTGTGCTGACAGATCTTACCGAGATTTCCGATGTGTGCGCGTACCAGCTGGTTCACGGGCGCAACATTCCGGCGGAGGGTAATTTATATTACCAGGGCATCAATGTGACAGATATTGTAAACGGGCTGGGAGATCGTAAATTTGGGTTTGAAGAGACCAGCTATCTGTTGCTGTTTGGAAAGCTGCCGAGCCAGGAGGAGATGGATGTCTTTTTCCCTGTCATGTCGGAGATGGAGGAGCTGAGCAATCGGTTTGTCCGGGACGTCGTGATGAAGGCTTCCAGCCAGAATATTATGAACGCCATGCAGCGGTGCGTGCTGACCTTGTATACATATGACGAGAAACCGGAGGATATCTCACCGGGAAACGTGCTGCGTCAGACCATGGAACTGATCGCGAAGATGCCGCTGATCGCTATTTTTTCTTATCACGCCTACCGACACTTCCGGAAAGGGGAGACTCTGTTTATCCGGAATCCGGAGCATGGACTGTCCCTGGCGGAGAATTTTTTGCTGATGCTCCGGCCTGACGGAAAGTATACGGAACTGGAGGCCAAAGTGCTGGATGTGGCGCTGATCCTTCACGCGGAGCACGGCGGCGGTAATAACTCCGCTTTCACCACCCATGTGGTGACTTCCACCGGCACGGATACGTATTCCTCTATTGCAGCGTCCCTGGGTTCATTGAAAGGCCCCCGTCACGGCGGCGCAAACCTGAAAGTACAGCATATGTTCCGGGATATCATGGAGCATCTGGAGGACTGGACGGATGAAAAAGCGGTGGAAGCATATCTGAATAAAATCCTGGATAAGGAAGCGTTTGACCATACCGGGTTGATTTATGGTATGGGACATGCAGTATATACTTTGTCAGATCCCCGTGAGGTCATTCTGAAAAAATATGCACGGAAACTGGCGGAGGAAAAGGGCATGACGAAAGAGTTTGCTCTTTATGACCTGGTGGAACGTCTGGCCGGCCGGCTGATCATGGAGCGGCGGAATATGCAGAAAAACGTCTGCGCCAACGTGGATTTTTACAGCGGTTTTGTTTACAGTATGCTTGGGATTCCGGAGGAACTGTTCACTCCGCTGTTTGCCATCGCGCGTATGCCGGGATGGAGCGCACATCGGCTGGAGGAGCTTTTAAATGCCAGCAAGATTATCCGTCCGGCGTACAAGTATGTGGGCGTGCATGAAAATTATGTGCCGGTGAACGAACGGTAGCAGGCAGCATTGCAGAAGGAGCGTGATAACAATGAGTGACTATAAGATCAATACAAAATGCGTACAGTCCGGATACCGTCCGGGCAACGGGGAACCGCGGCAGATTCCGATCATCCAGTCGACGACTTTCCGCTATGATACCAGCGAGGCGATGGGGAAGCTGTTTGACCTGGAGGAAGCCGGTTATTTTTATACCAGACTGCAGAATCCGACGAACGACATGGTCGCGGCCAAGATCGCGGATATGGAGGGAGGAACCGCGGGGATGCTGACATCCTCCGGACAGGCGGCGAACTTTTTTTCCCTCTTTAATATCTGCGAGTGCGGCAGCCATATCGTAGCGTCCTCTTCCATTTATGGAGGGACATTCAACCTGCTTTCCGTCACCATGGCGAAGATGGGAATCGAGACGACGTTTGTAGCGCCGGACTGCTCGGAGGAGGAGTTGAACGCCGCGTTTCAGGAGAATACCAGGGCAGTGTTCGGGGAGACGATTGCCAACCCGGCACTGACTGTGCTGGATATTGAGAGGTTTGCGAAGGCAGCGCATGCGCACGGAGTACCGCTGATTGTGGATAATACATTCCCGACTCCGGTGCTTTGCCGTCCCATCGAGTGGGGCGCTGATATTGTGACCCACTCCACGACAAAATATATGGATGGCCACGGCGTGGCTGTGGGCGGAGCGATTGTGGATTCCGGCAAGTTTGACTGGTTCTCCCAGGCGGAGAAATTCCCCGGACTGACGACGCCGGATGAGTCATACCACGGCATTACCTTTGCGGAAAAATTCGGTCAGGGCGGTGCTTTCATCACAAAGTGCACGACGACGCTCATGCGCGACCTGGGAAGCATCCAGTCTCCGCAGAATGCGTTTTATCTGAACATGGGACTGGAATCTCTCCATGTGCGGATGCCGCGGCATGTGGAAAACACCCGTGCGGTGGCGGAGTATCTGCAGGCACAGCCGCAGGTTCTCTCCGTGATCTGCCCGGAGCTGCCGGGGGATGCCTACTATGAGACGGCGCAGAAATATCTGCCGGATGGATGCTGCGGCGTGATTTCTTTTGAACTCAAAGGCGGACGCCCGGCGGCGGAGAAGTTTATGATGGCGCTGAAGCTGGCGGCGATCGAGACCCACGTGGCGGATGCGCGTACCTGCTGCCTGAATCCGGCAACATCCACCCACCGTCAGATGACGGATGAGCAGCTCGCCGAGGCGGGGATCCCGGCAGGGATGATCCGCATGTCCTGCGGTCTGGAGGATAAGGACGACCTGATCGCGGACGTGGCGCAGGCGCTGGCGGCCGCCGGGGCGTAGAAAAGATATGACACTGCAGGAGGAAAGCCGGCTTTCTTACTATAAAAAGATTGCGGAAATCAGCACGCATAAGAATGTCGTGCTTGTTCAGCATGTGGAGACAAAGAAAATATATGTGCGAAAAGACCTGACTGTATATGACAGGGATATCTATCTTGAACTGATGGCACATACCAGCCGGTTTTTCCCTGAAATCTATGAGTGCGTGGAGTCTGGGGGAACGCTGATTCTTGTGGAAGAGTATATACAGGGACAGAATCTGGAAGAGTATCTGGAAGAAAAGGGAACTCTTACGGAGGGAGAAGTTCGAACGTTGATGTCAGATGTCTGCGAGGCGTTAAGCGACTTGCATAATCGTCCGGTCCCGGTGATTCACAGGGATCTGAAGCCTTCTAATATACTGCTGACAGCGGATCATCAGATTAAAATCGTAGATTTTAATATTGCCAGAAATTATGAGAGCGGACAGGGCTGTGATACGGTGATTATGGGCACGAAAAAGTACGCGGCTCCGGAGCAGTATGGCTATGCGCAGACAGATGCGAGGACGGATTTTTATGCACTTGGTGTGACGATGAACTATCTTCTGACCGGGAAATATCCTTCGGAGGAGTTTTTTTCCGGAGAACTGGAGCCGATCATCCGGAAATGTATTCAGTTTGACCCGGATCGGAGGTATCAGAGCGCGGCAGAGTTGCAGCGGGATCTGATGATCAGAGAGGATGCTCGTCAGGAAAAGACCGGGGATGAAAAACATGGTGGCAGGATGGGAACCCGGCAGCAAATGTCTGCAGATGAAGCTGCGATTGGTGAAATAGGGGAAAGCAGCAGGATGGGCAGATCCAGTGTGTCCGGCACAAAAACAGACGCACAAGGAAGAGAGAAGAAGCATCCGTTTCTGCCGCCTGGCTTTCGTACCGGAACAGCGTGGAAAGCATTGCTTGCCGTAATCGGATATGCATCTCTGTGGTTTTTTGGTCTGACCCTGACGGTTGACGATGTGAACGGAATGCCGGAGACAGGACTGCTCCTTTGTGCGAACCGGATCTGTTTTATCAGCATCGGCATGCTTTGTATTTTTTTCTGGTTTAATTATATGGATGTGCACCGGTATCTTCCGCTGATGAAAAAAAGAGGCTGGAAGATTGTCGGTTATGTGCTGTATACAGTCCTGATTGTGACTGTTATTATGGTGGTACTGACATGTATAGAAAACCTCTGATATAGAATTCAGCTGTGGAGGATATACTGGAAAATATAATGTCGGCTATTCCCGGTTACCATTATAGCGGCTGCAGTCCGTTTGCGGCCAGGTATTCATTGACAGCAATCATGTCGGAGTATTCATGATTAATGCAGATGATCAGGGCTGCGTCAAGCGTCTCGGTGGGAGCCAGTGCGGGTTGACCGGCCATAAACAGAGCCCGGTTGGTCTCCTTGACCGACATTTTCATGGCGATGCACAGCGGAATCAGCTTGTACTTGTCGGGATGCTTTTTTCTGCCGTTAAAAATCTGATAGGAGTAGTTTTTATCGGTGTTGGAGCGTTTGATCACATCTGCGATATGAAGGTCGGGGTTCCGGGAAATATAGTAGTTCAGGTAGTCGGCCAGCGTATGGAAAGTCTGGGCGGAAGCGTGCCGTTCCATGAATGCCTGAAAAGACTCCGGCTTGTCGTCCATGCTGTTTAATTCATTCAAAAGATCTGTCGTGCGTTCGTCGTTCATTCGTATTATTCCGTTTCTGTTTATGCTATAACTAATGATAATAGTTTGGTTTTGAAAAATCAATCATGTTTGCCCCTGCGAAAAAAGAAGTGTGCTGACAGCACACCGCAGAGGGCATTTATTTTTATAGAATGAATAACAGGATGGTCAGTATGGAAAGGGGGTGCAAGACGATAGCGAAAGCATTTGACTATGAAAAAGAAAATTTTAGGTGGCTTACTTGAGTTGCTAATTTTTGAAATCCATGTATAATGAAAACAATTATAAAAGGGGAGAAAATAGAAAATGAAAAAACTTTTAGCAATTTTATTGTCGTTAACCGTGATTCTGTCTATGGTTGGATGTGGCAGTTCTACATCTACGGACAGCGGGGATACTTCCATATCTGCAGGTGATGAATCTGATTCTGAATCATCGGAAAGTGCGGATGCGGAATCAGAAGATTCTTCCGACG
>JAJBTR010000214.1 GCA_020860745.1 Lachnospiraceae bacterium
CAGTTTGCCGGGGCGGGGGCATCCGTGCCGCTGCTTGGAATCGGAAATCTTCTCTGGAAAGGGATGAAGACGGCGGTGGACGAGAACGGCTTCCTGGGGTTGTTTATGGGCGGTTTTACGTCCTGTGCCGTGGGGGTTTCCGCGGCTTTGATTTTCGGATATCTGGTTTCTTTGATTTTTCAGCCTAAAATGCGTAAGTGAGCACTTCCTTTCCTGTGATAAAAAAGTGATTTTTCAGATCCGGGCATGAAAAGGTGCATAAGAATAGAAGAAAAAGCCCATATTAGTTTTGAAAGGAGATTATGTTATGAGAAAAAGATGGAAACAGATTGCATTCATATGTCTGCTGGCACTCACATTGACGACCTTTACCGCCTGCACACGGAATCGGACGGATAGGGACACTACGGTGACGGATCAAAATTCCGTGACAGATGATGCTGCCGGTACAACAGACCTGACGGACGATTCGGAACTGACAGATGACGCAGATGGCGTCGGCGACGATGCGGATACGACTGACGCAACAGGCAGCGGCGCAGGGAATTCTGAGGCTATCGATGCAACGGGTGACAGTACGGGAGATGCCGGTACGACGGAAGCGGGCGACGATATGAGAGACGCCGCGGATAGTGCCAAAGACGCAGTGGAGGATACCGGGGAGGCAATCCGGGATTCTGTGACGGGCGATGATGCTGATACGACCACGGTGGCGGAATAGTGCATGCAGAAGAAAAGGCAGATGAAAAAACAGCGATACGGTTGTACTGTGGCATACTGTCTGGTATTAAATAGCCTGAATCTGCCGGAACATGACAGGAGAATGTGAAAAAGACCGGAGAGTTTGAATTCTCCGGCCTTTGTCTCTTCTTACACAGGAATCTGACAGGTGCAGGAAAGCGCTGCTCCCTTTCATCTGCATAGTGGACAGGAGGCAATTTCGCTTTCTACTCGGTTCCGCACTGGCTTTCTTCTTTGTCCTCTGCTTCGAGAGCGGCGACCGCTTCATTGAGCATATTGATAAAATTCTCCTCACCCATCGCTTCAAAGTGTTCGGAGACGGCCTCCATATGGTCGAAAAAGCTGGACTTTCTCTCGCCGTCTGCATCGCATGCGGCGGCGCAGGTGCTGCAATCGTGTGTGCAATTTGTGTAATCTGCCATAATGAACTCTCCTTTCCGGACTATTTGGTGACATTATAGCGTTTTTCCGGGAGTGTGTAAACCTTTTTTGTGCCTTGCGCCGGATAGAAAATCACAGAAAAAATATGTTTCTTACATTATAAGATAGAACAGAAAGGAATTTTGTAGTAAAATCGAAGTAACTGCGAAGGTACTGAACAATTACAAATCGGGATAAGTATATGGTATGTGTCTTTGTCCTTATTATGCTCATACTGGAAAGAAGGCGAAAGAGAAAATGAATTACCTGCAAATGATTTTTTCTATTATATGGGACAGCCTGACAACGTTTTTCGGGGCTGTTGCTGCGGCATGTTTTCTGGCCTGTCTGGTGTTGCTGGCGACGGAACTGCTGATTTACCGCAACAGGAAGCGAAAGCGGGGAACAGCTGTTGCCGGTTCTGGTGCTGAGAATCCACAGGAGTTTGCCGTCGGCAATCAGTGTGCTGAAAATCAACAGGAATTTGCCATTGGCAATCAGTGTGCTGAGAATCAACAGGAAGCCGCCGTTGGCAATCAGAATGATGGGAAGCGGCAGGAGGATGCGCTTCTGACCGCCGGGCATAGAAAGGAGGATGGCGTATGAGAATCGCGCTGATCACCGGAGCCTCCAGCGGGATGGGGAGCGAGTTTGCCCGCTGCATTGACAGGACAGAAAAGGAGATAGATGCAATCTGGCTGGTGGCGCGGCGGCGGGAGCGTCTGGAGGAAGTGGCACGTCAGCTGGCACATCCGGCAAAGGTCATTCCGATGGATCTGACAAAAGCGGAAAGCGCGGATGCGCTTGAGGATCTGCTGAGAGGATCCGAGGCGGATAACAGAATGGAAACAGCCTGTAGTGGAACGGGGTTTTGCGGCGGAACAGTGCAGGTGGGAATCTTTGTCAACTGCGCGGGATACGCCAAAATCGGGAATTATGAGAAAGTGAGCCGTTATGATTCGAATCAGATGATCGACCTGAACTGCAAGGCTGCGGTGAATACGACGCTGGCGGTTCTGCCGTACATGCGGGCGGGAGACAGGATTCTGGAGCTCTGTTCTACCTCGTCTTTCCAGCCGGTTCCGCACCTGAATATCTATGCGGCGGGCAAGGCTTTCCTGTACAGTTACTCGCGGGCGCTGCGCATGGAGCTGCTGCCGCGGGGAATCATGGTGACGGCAGTCTGCCCCTGGTGGGTGGCGGACACGGAGTTTCTGCCCACTGCGATGGATAATGCGGCGAATCCGGATTATGAAAAATCAATCAGAGGATTTTTGCTGCCGTCCCGAAAAGACCGTGTGGTGCGCCGTGCGCTGCAGGCCAGCCGGATGGGATTTGCGGTTTCCACGCCCGGAATCATGTGTTTTCTGCACCGATTATTCTCAAAACTGATTCCCAGAACGGGAATGCTCTATCTCTGGGAAATCATGCGCCGCCTGGGCTGACAGGGCGGCAGGATGGGGGAAAGAAGACTGTATTTTTTCCGATACAAACGCTTTCCGGGAATGGCTGAATTTGACAAATATGGAATGCGGTGGCATAATGCCCTTGAAAGGTTCTTATAAATACAATGGTCTTAAGTTGCAGAAAGGGTGATTTTGGATGAACGAAAAACTGATTCAGTTAAAAGCAACGGACGAGGTTCAGGAGTTTGTAAAAGCTGCCTCCGCTTGTGATTTCGACATCAATCTGCAGTATGAAAGAGCGATGGTAGATGCGAAATCCTTTCTCGGAGTGTTGAGCCTTGGATTGTGTAAACGGCTGATTGTATCCTACACGGGGGCAAACAGCATGTTTGAGACAATCTTACAAAAGTATAGGGTTGCTTAGGAAAGTCAGGAGGGCGGTGCAAAAGCGCCGCCCGATATTTTTACGTATATGTTTATGGAAACTTTATTTGAACAGGGGGAGCAGGAATGTTATGATGATACCAGGGTGCAAAATAAGTGAGATATAAGTGAGATATAAGTGAGATAAGAAATCTTTGATTTCTGTGATCGAACTTATACAACGTAGCAAATTTTAAATTTGCGTAATCGAACTTATGCAAAGCTGGTCATGAATAAGGCAGAAGGAAAATTGCTATGAGAAAAAAGGAACACGAGCAGGAACATGAACTCAGAATGTATGCGGTCCGGACGCACGAGGTGCGGAAGCAGCTGATTCCCCCGATCTTTTTTTTCGTGGGGGTCGGCGCGGTGATTCTGAGCTCCGTGGTGCGCCGTCAGCAGGCGCTTGATGCCGGAGCGGCAGAGATGACGACCCACGCGATTGAGGTTGACTATCTGACTGCTGCCGTCGGGCTGGATATCTATGAGAATACAGATGAGCTGGACGACAGTTACGGCGATTATTTTTACCATGGCGCGGATTTTTACGAGGCGAACGTAGAGCCGGATTTTGAACTGTTTGACCACGTGGGAGTCCTCGTGTTTGAGGGGGAGGATCAGGTGGAAACCGTCCGCTGGACGAACGGCGACGATGATGTGACGCAGGATGATGTGGCTGCCATGGCGGAGGAACTGACCACGGCATACGGAGATTATGAGCAGGATGCTTCCGGCGTGTATTACTGGTATGCGGCGGAGGATGGCACACTTGGGGAAAACGATGAAGTGGCATGGGTTTCCTGCGGATTAAATGAAGATGGAATTCTGGTGATTGAGGCTAGTATGGCGTTCTCGAATTAACTGGACTGCATACTTGCCTGTTTTCCCGATAGCACATCTCAAAAATACTCGACGTAGCCCGCTACGCCTCCGTTTTTTGAGATGCACTCTCAGAAAAACATTCTGCGCATAAAGTCCGGTTAATTGCGAGACGCCACACTAGTATTCTGGAGCAATAATGATCGGGCGGAATGTTCCCGGAATTATCTGCCGGATGGATCTGGTTTCATTCAACAATGTATTATAAAATCAGGAAAAGAGAGGGAGGATACTATGATTTACAAGAAGTTTCAGGATCTGGAACTATCCGCGCTGGGACAGGGAGCGATGCGCCTGCCGACGATCAATGGTCAGGAGGGATGCATCGACGAGGTTGCCACACGGGAGATGGTGGATTATGCCATGAAGAACGGCATCAACTATTACGACACCGCTTACGGTTATCATAACGGGCAGTCGGAGATTGTGATGGGGAAGATTTTAAAGGGTTATCCGAGGGAAAGCTTTTATCTGGATTCCAAGTTCCCGGGGTATGATCCGACGAACATTCCGAAAGGACAGGAAATCTTTGAGGAACAGCTGAAAAAGTGTCAGGTGGATTATTTTGATTTTTATCTTTTCCACAATGTCAACGGGGTCAACATTGATCCTTATCTGGATGATGAGAGCAACGGCCTGTATTCTTATCTGATGGAGCAGAAGAAAAACGGAAGAATCAGGCATCTCGGTTTTTCCGTGCACGGAGACTATGACATCACAAAACGTTTTCTGGAAGCGTATGGGAAAGATATCGAGTTCTGCCAGATTCAGTTCAACTGGATTGACTATGATTACCAGGAGGCAAAGCGCAAGATTGAGCTGCTGGGGGAATACAATATCCCTGTCTGGGTTATGGAGCCGCTGCGAGGCGGCAAGCTGGCCACGCTCCAGGATGTGTACGCGGATAAGCTGAAAGCGATGCGCCCTGAGGAGACGGTTCCCGGTTGGGCGTTCCGTTTCCTGCAGACAATCCCGACCGTGTGCGTGACGCTCTCCGGCATGTCCAATTTTGAACAGTTAAAGCAGAATATTGCCACATTCCAGACAGAGGAGCCGCTTTCCGAGGCGGAGTGGAACGGACTGATGGAAGTTAAGAGTGAGATGTTCAATGAGAAGACGCTTCCCTGTACCTCCTGCCGTTACTGTACTTCTTATTGTCCACAGGGGCTGGATATTCCGGCTTTAATATCGGTATACAACGACCAGTCTCTGACCAGCGGTGATCTGGCAGTACCCGCCTGGCTGCTGGCGCCGATTCCGGAGGAAAAGTGGCCGTCAGCCTGTGTCGGTTGCAGAAGCTGCGAGAAAGTCTGTCCGCAGGAGATTAAGATTTCCGAGATGATGACGGCGTTCGCGGCGGCAATTCAGAAATAAGGTTTGTTTTACGGTTTTCCGTGCATTAGGGAAAAAAGGATTGAAATTTAGTCAGGGATTGTCTATAATAATGCACGTTGAGTGTTGGAGTATATACATATTTTACTTTTTATCCAGGCATTATAAATGGGAAGAATACAACGGCACGGTATGTAATATGACGGAACTCTGAGCAGCGGCTTTGTCAGGACTGTCTAAAAAAGAAAATACAGACTCATGGAGGAAGAAGAATGTACGGAACAGAGGAGATTCGACTTGTCGACCCCGAGGTGGCGGACGCGATTAACGCGGAGCTGGATCGCCAGAACGATCACATTGAGCTGATCGCATCTGAAAACTGGGTCAGCCCGGCGGTGAGGGAAGCCCAGGGCAGCGTGATGACGAACAAATATGCGGAGGGATACCCGGGTAAGCGCTACTACGGCGGCTGCGACTGTGTGGATGTGGTGGAAAAGCTGGCAATAGAGCGCGCGAAAAAGCTGTTTGACGCCGAGTATGTCAATGTACAGCCGCACTCCGGTGCGCAGGCCAACATGGCGGTGCAGTTTGCGCTTCTTAAGCCCGGCGATACCGTGATGGGTATGAACCTGGATCACGGCGGACATCTGACCCACGGGTCACCGGTGAATTTTTCCGGCGTGTATTTTAATATTGTTCCCTACGGTGTAAATGACGAGGGATTCATTGACTACGATAAAGTAGAAGAAATCGCGTTAGAGTGCAAGCCGAAGATGATCATCGCGGGCGCCAGCGCTTATGCGAGAACCATCAATTTTCCCCGGTTCCGTGAGATTGCGGACAAGGTCGGCGCTTATCTGATGGTGGATATGGCCCACATTGCCGGACTGGTGGTGGCAGGGATTCACCCCAGTCCGATGCACTATGCGGATGTGGTGACCACCACGACCCACAAGACCCTGCGAGGACCGCGCGGCGGCATGATTCTGGTTTCCAAAGAGTCCATGGAGAAGAATAATTTCAACTTCAACAAGGCTGTTTTCCCCGGCATCCAGGGCGGACCGCTGATGCATGTGATCGCGGCGAAAGCGGTTTGCTTCAAGGAAGCGCTCTCAGATGAGTTTAAAGTTTATCAGCAGAATGTGGCGGATAATGCGCAGGCGCTCTGCAAGGGATTGCTTGATCGCGGAATCAGCATTGTATCCGGCGGCACGGACAACCATCTGATGCTTGTGGATCTGACACCTTTCGAGCTGACGGGCAAGGCGGTGGAGAAGCTTCTCGATGAAGCGCACATCACTGCGAACAAGAATACGATTCCGAACGATCCGAAGTCGCCGTTCGTGACCAGCGGTATCCGTCTCGGCACACCGTCCGTGACCTCCCGCGGTATGAATACGGGGGATATGGATCAGATTGCGGAGGCCATCGCTGTTGTGATCAAAGAGGGCGAGGACGGCGTGGCAAAAGCACGCGCGATCGTGGATGGGCTGACCGCGAAGTATCCGCTGAAGTAAAAAAATAGTCTGAGCATATGTTCATGCAGATATCGACCCCTGCAGACCGGAGTGACACTGGTTTGCGGGGGTTTCTCAGTGTGTAGGAAGTGTAAGGATCATTGAAAAACAATCCGGATCTGTTACATGTGAAAAGCATATCCGGATCTGTTACATGTGAAAAGCGTGATTGTAGAAAAGAAAATATTATGCTATGATAGAATAAATATCTGATTTGAAGGAGTGGGGCGAAAGTGGGAGCATATCTGAATTGTGGAAACGATGCGTTTCGGATGATCCGGGATGATCATTATGTGGATAAAACAGGATTGATCGATTATGTGAACAGCGCTATCTTACAGCGAATCGGGATGGTTTGAAGGACGCCATTGTTTCTATGCTTGGCGGGATCAGTGTACAGATTGACACCAGTACTTTTCAGAATGATATGATATCTATGAAGAGCAGGGATGATGTACTGACACTGCTGGTGCATCTGGGATACCTGGCCTACGATGAACAGGAGTCAGAGGTGCGTATTCCGAATCTTGAAATTGCGGACACGTTTCGAACAGCAGTAAAAGAGACAAACGGGGCGGGAGTGTCGGAAGCGCTTGCGGAATCTGAGAAATTGTTGAAGTCTACTATAGCGGGGGACAGCGATGCTGTCGCAGAAGCGCTGGAAAACATTCATTCTGCCAGCTGTTCTGCTTTAGAATATAATGATGAGAACTCATTGAGCTGTGCACTCACAATCGCTTACTATACCGCGCAGAACTATTATAATATTGTCAGGGAGTTCCCGACAGGGAAAGGATTTGCGGATCTTGCTTTTATTCCGCATAAAAATGTGGACAAACCGGCTATGATTGTGGAATTGAAATACGATAAGTCGGCGGATGCCGCAAACCGGCAGATTAAGGAGAGACGATATGACGGAGCACTGCGGAATTATGGTGGAGAGTTGCTTCTGGTCGGAATTAATTATGATAGTAAGAACAGAACGAAAAAGCATGAGTGTGTGATTGAAAAGGTTTAATGGTAGAAGAATAGATTATGCTACAATACATATATCTGTAACAAGCCGTGCTTTAAAGTATAAAATGCAAATTACAGAGACAGCTTTTTCTGTGATACAATAGTAGAAAAAAGGAGGTAGTAACATGAAGAACAGAAAATGGTTTGCAACTTTGATGATGTCGCTGACACTGGCTTTTGCCGTGTCAATTCCGACGATGGCGGCGGAGGCTGACGCGGCGTCGGGGACGCAGCAGACGCAGGAGCAAAGCGGGGGGGGATATCTTGCAGGCGGAGGAAGACGATGCCGATCAAACGCTGCAGGCGGAGATTCAGAGTGCAGCAGAGATATCAGACACGGCGGATGTGCTGTCAGATGATGTCACGGCAGATCAGACGCTTACCGTAACGGCGTTGAATATGGCTTATCCGATCACAATCAGTGACTCCGTCTCAGCATCGGATTATACGTGGACTTCATCTGACACCACTTATGTGACAGTGAGCGAGGCGGGTGAGATTACGGCTCTGGCGAAACCGTCCGGCTCTGCAACGGTTACGGTGACAGCGACAGCAAAAGCCGGGGCGACTGTGGATCCTGCGAAATATGTCGTGGAGGTGAAGTTCGGGACTTTGCTCAATGGTATCTGTAAGGATCCGACCGGGCAGTCGAGCGCTTCCTATTATTTTATCAACGGTAAAGTGCAGAATGTTACCGATGTGAAACAAATCGGCTCGACCTGGTACAACCTGGTGAACGGCAAGGTGACCGGTAACACCGTGGCACACAACAGCAATGGCTGGTGGTACATCAATTCCGCGGGCACGGTGGATTTTTCGTACAAAGGATTCGGATCTAACTCGAATGGTTACTGGTATTGTGAAGGCGGCAAGGTGAACTTCAATAAAAATGGCGTCATCCAGGATACAACGGGAGCGATCGGCACGAAAGGCACCTGGTATTACGTGATTGGAAGCAAGGTCCAGACGGGATATACCGGGGTGGCTGACTATGCCAACGCCAACGGCTGGTGGTATATTAAAAATGGTAAAGTGGATTTTTCTGCAAACACGGTGGCGAAGAATAAGAACGGCTGGTGGTATGTGAAAGGCGGAAAAGTGCAGTTTAGCTATACCGGGTTCGGTTCCAACAGCAACGGCTACTGGTATTGCGAAAGCGGCAAGGTGAAGTTTAGTAAGAACGGCGTCATCAAGGATACGACCGGAGCGATCGGTACGAAAGGTACCTGGTATTATGTGACGGGCAGCAAAGTGCAGACGGGATATACCGGGGTGGCTGATTATGCCAACGCTAACGGCTGGTGGTACATTAAAAACGGTAAAGTAGACTTTTCTGCAAACACGGTGGCGAAGAATAAGAACGGCTGGTGGTATGTGAAAGGCGGAAAGGTGCAGTTTAACTATACCGGGTTTGGCTCAAACTCCAACGGTTACTGGTACTGCGAAAGCGGAAAGGTTACGTTTAAAAAGAACAGTGTGATCAAAGATGCTACAGGAGCGATTGGCACGAAAGGTACCTGGTACTATGTGACAGGCAGTAAGGTGCAGACGGATTATACCGGTCTCGCGAACTACGCTAATGAGAATGACTGGTGGTTTATTACGAATGGAAAGGTGGATTTTACCTTTACCGGATTGGCACAAAATAAGAACGGCTGGTGGTATGTGGAGAATGGAAAAGTGGATTTCAGCCGCACGG